>CAINDZ010000290.1 GCA_903847545.1 uncultured bacterium
AGAGGGATCGGCATGGCCGACATCGCCAAGCGCGCGGACGACTACAGCCGCTGGTACCAGGACGTCATCGCGGCCGCCGAGCTGGCCGACAACAGCCCCGTGCGCGGCTGCATGGTCATCCGGCCGAACGGCTACGCCATCTGGGAGAACATCCAGCGCACCCTGGACGCGAAGTTCAAGGAGCTCGGGCACGTCAACGCGTACTTCCCGCTGCTGATCCCCAAGAGCTTCCTGGCGCGCGAGGCCGAGCACGTCGAGGGCTTCGCCAAGGAATGCGCGATCGTCACGCACCACCGCCTCAAGCAGGTGGAGTCGGGCGGCAAGGTGAACGTGGTCCCCGACCCGGAAAGCCGGCTCGAGGAGGAGTACGTCATCCGCCCCACCAGCGAGACGGTCATCTGGGACATGTACCGCAAGTGGATCCAGAGCTACCGCGACCTGCCCATCCTGATCAACCAGTGGGCGAACGTCATGCGCTGGGAGATGCGCACGCGCATGTTCCTGCGCACGACCGAGTTCCTCTGGCAGGAGGGCCACACCGCGCACGCGACGGCCGCCGAGGGTCGCCAGGAGACGCTGCAGATGCTCGAGGTCTACCGCTGGTTCGCCGAGGAGATCCTCGCCATGCCGGTGATCAAGGGCGTCAAGACGGCCAACGAGCGCTTCGCCGGCGCCGTGGAGACGTTCTCGATCGAGGCGATGATGCAGGACGGCAAGGCCCTGCAGGCCGCCACCAGCCACGACCTGGGGCAGAACTTCGCCAAGGCCTTCGACGTCAAGTACCAGGACTCCGAGGGCAAGGTCGAGCACGTCTGGGCCACCAGCTGGGGCATGAGCACGCGCATCATCGGCGCCCTCATCATGACGCACAGCGACGACGAGGGCCTGGTCCTGCCGCCGCGCATCGCCGGCACCAAGGCCGTCATCGTGCCGATCTGGAAGAACGAGGACGAGATGGCGCAGGTCTGCGCGGCCGCCGACGGGCTGGCGGCGCAGCTGCGCGCGACCGTCGGCAACGTCCACGTCGACAGGCGCGACAACATGCGGCCGGGCTGGAAATACGCCGAGTGGGAGCGCAAGGGCGTGCCCCTGCGCATCGAGCTCGGGCCCCGCGACCTGGCCGGCCAGCAGGTGATGATGGTGGCGCGCCACGACCGGAAGAAGGAGGCCGTCGGCTTCCAGCAGCTGGCCGAGGCGGTCACGAACGAGCTGGCCCGCATCCAGCAGGACCTTTTCGACCGCGCGGTGCAGCGCCGGCGGGACAACACGCACGTCATCGACAGCTGGGAGGCGTTCACGCAGCTGTTCGCCGGCCCGGGCGGGTTCGCCGAGTGCCACTGGTGCGGCGACGGCGACTGCGAGAAGGCCGTGCAGGAGAAGACGAAGGTCACCATCCGCAACCTGCCGCTCGAGCGCGACGAGACGCCGGGCGCGTGCGTGCACTGCGGCAAGCCGTCCATCGGGCGGGTGGTGTTCGCGCAGTCCTACTAGCGGGCCTCGCCGTTTCGGGGCGTGGCGGGAAGGGCAAGGCGGCCGGGCGACGACAGCGCCCGGCCGCTTCGTTCATTCGGGTGGCGGGGTGCCGGGTCAGTCGACCTCGGTCAGCCCGTGGCGGATCGCCAGCTTGGTCAGCTCGGCGATGCTCTCGCAGCCCAGCTTCTGCATCAGCACCGTGCGGTACGTGTGCACCGTCTTGTGGCTGACGCCCAGCTTGAAGCCGATCGCCTTGACGCTCAGGCCCTCGGCCAGCAGCTGGAAGGTCTGGCGTTCGCGCGGCGTCAGCGTGCTGATGCCCGAGCGCACCGGGCCGGTCGTCGGCTCGGCCAGCGACGAGGCCAGCAGGTCGGCGATCTCCGGGCTCAGGTAGTTGCGGCCGGACATGACCGTGCGCGCGGCCGCCCGCAGCTCGTCGAACGAGCTCGACTTGACGATGTAGGCGCCGGCGCCGGCCCGGAAGGCCTCGCGCACGAACTCCGCCTCGCGGTGCATCGACATGACCAGGCAGCGCGTCGCGATGCCGGGCAGGGCGCGGATGGCCCGCACCGCATCGATGCCGTTGAGCCCGGGCATGGAGATGTCCACGACCGCCAGGTCGGGATTCTCGCGGCGCACCGCGTCCAGGAGCTGGTCGCCGTTCTCGGCGACGGCCACGACCTCGAACTCGGGGTCGGTCCCGAAGCACAGCCTCAGGCCCTCGACGACCAATGCGTGGTCGTCCGCGATGACGATTCTCATGCCGTTTCGCTCCTGGTCCGGTTGGGGGATGATTCCTC
>CAINDZ010000291.1 GCA_903847545.1 uncultured bacterium
CGACCGCGGCCCAGGCCTCGCCGGCCTCGGCCATGCCCGTCGAGATGATCAGCGGCAGGCTCGTGGCGGCGCTGGCGTGGATCAGGTCCAGCCACGGCAGCTCGTACGAGGCGACCTTCAGGAAGTCGACGTGCGGCGCCAGCTCGTCGACCGCCTCGAGGTCGAACGGCGTGCAGCCGAACTTCAGGCCGGCGTCGCGCGCGGCCGCGGCCAGCTCGGGCACGAAGCGCAGCGGCAGCTCCCAGCGCCGGCGCTCGCGGTGCTTGCGGCTGACGCGCAGGATCTCGGGCGAGAACAGCTTGTCGATGCGGAAGAGCTGGAACTTGACGCCTGTGCAACCGACCCGCGCCGCCTCGGCGATGAGCCGGCGGCAGCGCGCAAGGTCGCCGTTGTGGTTGCTCGAGATCTCCGCGATGAACTCAGCCATGGCTCGCACGTCCCGCGCCGGTGGTCGCCGCGACGGCCGTGTCCGGCCGCTCGGCGAAGAATCGCCAGACTTCGCCGATGACCCGCTGCTGGTCCCCGTCGGTCATGGTGGGGAACAGCGGCAGGGACAGGGCCTCGTCGTAGTAGGCCTCGGCCGCGGGGCACAGCCCCGGGCCGGTGCCGAAGTTGTGACGGTACCACGGCTGCAGGTGAACGGGATAGTAGTGGACCTGCGAGCCGATGCCGGCCGCCGCCAGGGCGTCGTACAGGGCGCGCCGGTGGGCGCTGCGGACGATCATCAGGTGCCAGCAGCTGGCGTCCGGGACCGGCCGGGCCTGCGTCCGCAGCTGGGGGATGGGCTCGAAGGCGTGGTCGTAGCGGCGCACCAGCTCCAGCCGGCGCTGCTGCACGCGCGGCAGCTTCTCCAGCTGGGCCAGGCCCAGGGCCGCCTGCAGGTCGGTCAGCCGGGCGTTGAAGCCCAGGTCCTGCATCTCGTAGTACCAGGGGCCGTCCGCGCGCTCGAGCCGGGCCGGGTCGCGGGTGATGCCGTGGGTGCGCAGCAGGGCCAGCTTTCCGGCCAGCGCCGGGTCGTTGGTCGTGACCGCGCCGCCCTCGCCCGTGGTGATGGACTTCACGGGATGGAAGCTGAAGCAGGTCATCACGCCGTGGCTGCCGTCGCCCACCGCATGCCAGGCACCGTCATCGTCGCGCCAGCGGGTGCCGACGGCGTGGCAGGCATCCTCGATGACGACGGCGCCGTGCTGCGCGGCCAGCCGCGCCAGCGCGGGCAGGTCGGCCACGCGGCCGCCCAGGTGCACGGGCACGATGGCGCGGATGGTCGGGTCGGCCAGCAGGGCCGCCTCGACCTTCGCGGGGTCCAGGGTGAGCGTGGCGGGGTCGATGTCGACGAAGACGGGCTCGGCGCCGCACAGGACGCCGGCGTTGGCCGTGGCCACGAAGGTGATGGGCGGCACGATGAACCGGTCGCCCGGCCCCAGGCCCGCCGCGCGGAACGCGATGTACAGCGCCAGCGTGCCGTTGGCGACGGCCACGGCGTGCTTCGCGCCGCAGGCCGCGGCCAGCGCGGCTTCGAACGCGGGCACCTGCGGGCCCTGCGTCAGCCAGTCCGATTCCAGCACCTCGCGAACGCGGCGCAATTCCTCGCTGCCGACGTCCTGGCGTCCGTACGGCAGGAAGGCGTTCATGCGTGGCTCCCGACCGCCATCGGCTCCTCGTCGGGCACCTTGCACATCAGTTCGCACAGGTCCATCGCCGTCAGCCACTGGTCGTTCGTGTCCGACGCGTAGCGGAACTCGCGCGGCACCAGCACGCCGCCGGGGCG
>CAINDZ010000292.1 GCA_903847545.1 uncultured bacterium
ATGTCCAGCGACAGGCCGTCGACGCGGTCGAGCGCCACGGCATCGGGCCGGTAGCGCTCCTCGACCCGGCGCATCGCCCCGTCGGGGTCCTGCAGGCGGCGGTTGATCTCGCCGCTGGCCGGGTAGGCGGCCTGCATCGCGCTGACCAGCTCGGACAGCTTGCGGCCGCTGGTCGACATCTCCTCCACCACGCGCAGCCAGGGCAGCATGCCGCTGTCGCAGTAGGCGAACTCGCGGAAGTAGTGGTGGGCCGACATCTCGCCGCCGTAGACGGCGTCCTCGGCGCGCATGCGCTCCTTCATGAACGCGTGGCCGGTCTTGTTCATCAGCGCCGTGCCGCCGGCGCGCGCCACCATATCCACCGTGTTCCAGGTCAGGCGCGGGTCGTGGACGATGCGCCCGCCCGGGTGCGCGCGCAGGCTGGCCGCCGCCAGCAGGCCCACCAGGTAGTAGCCCTCGATGAAGGCGCCGGTCTCGTCGAAGAAGAAGCAGCGGTCGAAGTCGCCGTCCCAGGCCAGGCCCAGGTCGGCGCCGTGGGCGCGCACCGCTTCGGCCGTGGCGCCGCGGTTCTCCGGCAGCAGCGGGTTGGGGATGCCGTTCGGGAAGGTGCCGTCGGGCTCGGCGAAGACCGGGATGATCTCGACCGGCAGGCGCGGGGCCAGCGCGGCCACGATGGGCCCGGCGCAGCCGTTGCCCGCGTTGGCGACGATGCGCAGCGGCTTCCAGCGCGCGGTGTCCGCCTGCGCGGCCAGGAAGTCGACGTACTCGGGCAGGGTGTCGGCCGGCGTGACGGTGCCGCGGCGGGCGGCGGGTTCCAGGTCGCAGTCGATGGCCCCGGCGCCGATGTCGTCCAGCCCGCTGTCGCCGCTGATGGGCCGCGCGCCGTCCCTGACCAGCTTCATCCCGTTATGATCCATCGGGTTATGGCTGGCCGTGACCATGATGCCGCCGTCCAGGCCGCGCGCGAAGGTGGCGTGGTAGACCATCTCGGTGCCGCACAGGCCGATGTCCAGCACGTCGGCCCCCGCGTCGGTCAGGCCGCGGCTGAGGGCGGTCGCCAGCTCCAGGCTGCTGAGGCGGCAGTCGCGCCCCACCGCCACGGTGCGCGCCTTCAGGTAGCGGGCGGTCGACAGCCCGATGCGGTAGGCCAGGTCGGCGTCCAGTTCGGCGGGCACGCGGCCCCGGATGTCGTAGGCCTTGAAGCAGGCGGGCTTGGCCGGGCGTGCGGTCATCGGGCGATTCTCCTTGGCGTGACGGTATAAGGGCGCGATCATGGGGCGATGCGGCGGCCCCCCCGGCTGCCGCGCACCTTTCACTAACACGAAACGCGGCCAGGGGCAAGCCGACACGGGCGCCCGCCGCGACACCACCGGCTCGACTCGGGAGTAACTGGGCGATGCGTACCTCGATCCTGGCCCTGATGGCCGCCGCCGCGCTGCTGGCGATGTCCGGCTGCGTGCAGTTCCACTCCGACGTCACCCTCGACGGCAAGGGCGGCGGCACGGCGAGCGTGAAGATGTCGGTGGCGGCCGATGTGCTGAAGGCGCGCACCGACATGCTGTCGATGGGCGGCTCGATGGGCATGGACCTGCCCGACTACGACACCGTCACGCGCGCCTACCTCGAGAAGCGCGCCGCCGGGCACGGCGTGACCATCAACGCGTTCAACAAGGGCGCGGCGGGCGGCCGCAAGACGCTCGACTGCACGCTCACGTTCGCCGACCTCAAGGGCATCTCGTGGGTGCTGAATGACGTGTCGGGCGCCCTCGGCGGCGCCGGCCTCGGCCTGTTCGCGGCGCCCGGCGGCAACGTCGCGCTGCGCACCAAGCAGTACAACTTCCCGGCCACGCCGCAGAAGACCACGCCGCCGCCCACGCCCACGCCCGAGCAGATGCAGCGGCAGAGCGAGCTGGCGGCCACGCTGATG
>CAINDZ010000293.1 GCA_903847545.1 uncultured bacterium
CCTGGCGCGCATGCCGAGGGCGCTTGCGTCTTCGCGCTTCGGCATCATGGCGGGGCTGGGCCTGGCGCTGTGCGCGTGGCCCTTGGTCGGCGTCGTCGATGGCCCGGCACGATGGCTCCATCTCGGCGGGCTGTCCCTGTATGTCGCTCCCGTGGTGGCGCCGGCGATGCTGGCGGCGACCGCGCGCGCGCATCGCCGCGGACGCCGGGCCGAGACCGTGGCGATGTCCACGCTGGCGGGCCTCGCGCTGGTCTTGGCCGCCCAGCCCGACCTGGCGCAGGTCCTGGCCGTGGCCGTGCCCGCCGCCGTCATCGCGGGCCGCGCCCGCCAGGGATGGCTGCCGCGCCTGCTCGTCATCGCGGCCCTGGCTGCCGCGGCGGTCCTGGCGGCGTGGCGGGATGTCCCGCTGGCGCCGGTCGATCACGTGGAGCGCGTCTTCCGCGTGGCCTGGGCGTGGGGAATTCCCGCGGGGTTGGGGGTCGCGGCGGCGGCGCTCCTGTTCACGTTCGGCCTGGCTGCGCGCCTGGCGCGCGTCGACCGGTCCCTGGCGGTCGTGGCCGCCTACTATGTCGTGCTGTTTGTGCTTTCGCTGACGGACCTCACACCGGCGCCGTTGATCGGGTTCGGCGCGGGGCACCTGCTGGGGTTTGGGGTGCTGGCGGGGAGCGTCGCAGGCGAAGTTGCGCCGGCGCAAGTGGCGTGATTTAGAACGTGTTCCCAAGTGGTATCTGTCGGTGTTCGTCGGAATGGGCGCGCAAGAGTGATGAGACATCGGGAGATACCGTGGCGATGATCACCTGCACTCCCTGTCGGCGCGCGAACTTCATGGCCGGGACGAAGTCCGTGTCGCCAGTGACGAGAATGATACGATCGACGATATGCATGGATGCGAGCCAGGCGACATCGAGGCCAATCTTGATGTCCACGCCTTTTTGGGTGAACTCGGGTTGGAAGTCCTCGGCGCAGACAGGTCGGTTGGCCCGCACCAGGTCCCGCAACCTGTGGCGGGGAATGGTCCAGCCTTCGAACACAAGCCGCCCCTTTCGGAACGCCATGTGCGGGGCAACCTCAAGCCTCCCGTGAAGTGATTGCCGGGCTCGGGCCGTATCGGTCGCGGCGAAGTTCACCACGCGCTGGTCGACCGGGTTGTTCCTCGTGCCCTCGAAAGGGGGGCAATCGTAGTAGTAGATCCGGAACAGATGCTCATCCCTGCGCAAGGTGCTGCGCGCGGCCTCGATGACCTCGTGGGGCTCGACCAGCCTGTGCCCGAGAGGCGCATGCGATTCATGAAGGAAGAAACCAGCATCGATCAGTACGGCCACTTGATAGGCGGTCTTCGACATGATGTTGACTCCCTAAAAAGAACGATCCCCGGCCTGCACTTCGATAAGCAGCGGCAGCCCGGGGACCTCTTATAGGTTGAGGGAGGATACGCCGACAATCGCGGGGCGTCAACCATCTGGCAGCGATTGTGCCCCGCCGGGCTCGGCCGTGACGTGAGCGCCCGGGTCGCCGCATGACTGCTGTCTGAAGGGCGTGCGGGCCGCGTAGTGACCGCTGCGCAACGACAGAGGATCATGTTTCGCCCAATGGCGATCTGTGGGTCCGTGGCGACGGCCCGCACCGCAGGTGTCGACGGGCGCCGACACGACAGACATCGGGGGATACCGGCGAATTCACCGCGAAGGACCCACTTGCGCCGGCGCAAGTGTCCTGACGCCAAGACAAGTGTCCTGACGCCAAGAAAAACCACAAAACATCCACCCCAACACCGCCCTCACCGATTTCGCCTCTCATCCCCACCATCCTGATTTAGCCCCTTCAAGAGTGTGGATTTCTCCGGTATGCTGCGCCCCCCGGCCGCGACTGCGCCGGGCTTGGCCCCAGCGCCCTCCGGAGGAGAACCCGCATGCGCTACCAGGACGTCCATCACCTGTCGGTCTCGAACCCCCGCTTCTTCTGGCGGCAGAAGATGAACCTGATCAAGTGGTTCGAGGAGCCGAAGGAGATCCTCACGCGCGGGCCCAACGGGCTCTACAAGTGGTTCGAGGGCGGCGTGCTGAACACGTGCTACCTGGCGCTCGACTACCACGTCGACCACGGGCGCGGGCGGCAGGTGGCGCTGTACTACGACTCGGCGTCGGCGCACCTCAAGCGCTCCTACACTTACCGCGAGCTGCGAGACGAGGTGGCGAAGTTCGCGGGCGTCCTGCGGAACCAGGGCGTCGAGAAGGGCGATCGCGTCATCATCTACATGCCGATGGTGGCCGAGGCCGTCATCTCGATGCTGGCCTGCGCGCGGCTGGGCGCGGTGCACTCGGTGGTGTTCGGCGGGTTCGCGCCGCACGAGCTGGCGGTGCGCATCGATGATGCGAAGCCGAAGCTGCTGATCACGGCGAGCTGCGGCCTGGAGTTCAACCGCGTCATCGAGTACAAGCCGCTGGTCGACGCCGCGCTGGACGAGGCGCAGTTCCCGCCGCAGAAGGTGATCGTGTTCCCGCGGCCGCAGGCCACCGCGACGATGGTCGAGGGGCGCGACCTGGACTGGCACGACCTGATGCACCACGCGCAGCCCGTCGACTGCGTGCCCGTGCAGGCGACCGACCCGCTGTACATCCTCTACACGTCGGGCACCACCGGGAAGCCCAAGGGCGTCGTGCGCGACAACGGCGGGCATGCCGTGGCGCTGAAGTACTCGATGAAGACCGTCTACAACACGAACCCGGGCGAGGTGTTCTGGGCGGCGTCGGACGTGGGCTGGGTGGTGGGGCACTCGTATATCGTGTACGGGCCGTTGATCCATGGCTGCACGACGGTGCTCTTCGAGGGCAAGCCGGTGCGCACGCCCGACGCGGGCTCGTTCTGGCGCGTGATCCAGGACTACGGGGTGGCCGCGTTCTTCACGGCGCCGACGGCGTTCCGCGCCATCAAGAAGGAGGACCCCGACGCGCACCTGCGGCGGCAGTACGACATCTCGACGCTGCGCACGCTGTACCTGGCCGGCGAGCGGCTGGACCCGCCCACGCACGAGTGGCTCAACCAGGTGCTGGACGTGCCCATCGTCGACCACTGGTGGCAGACCGAGACGGGGTGGCCCATCGTCGCCAACCCGATGGGCCTGGACCCGCACCGCGTGAAGGTGGGCTCGGCCACGTTCGCGGTGCCGGGGTTCAAGGTCGAGGTGCTCGACGAGAACGGCGCGCCGGTCGCGGCCAACGAGACGGGGAACATCTGCCTGAAGCTGCCGCTGCCGCCCGGGTGCCTGCCCACGCTGTGGAACGACGAGGAAGGATTCCGCAACAGCTACCTGAAGTCGTTCGAGGGCTACTACCACACCGCCGACGGCGGCTACCTGGACGAGGACGGCTACCTGTTCGTGATGGGCCGCACCGATGACGTCATCAACGTGGCGGGCCACCGCCTGTCGACGGGCGAGATGGAGGAGCTCATCGGCGCGCACGCCGCGGTGGCCGAGTGTGCCGTGGTCGGCATCGACGACGAGCTGAAGGGGCAGGTGCCCATCGGCCTGGTGGTGCTGAAGGACGGCGCGGACAAGGACGAGGCGGCGATCGAGGCCGAACTGGTGGATGTGATCCGCAACGAGATCGGCGCCGTGGCCGCGTTCCGCAAGGCCATCGTCGTGCCGCGGCTGCCGAAGACGCGCTCGGGCAAGATCCTGCGCAAGACGATCCGGCGGCTGGCGGTCGAGGAACAGATCGTGGTGCCGCCGACCATCGACGACCCGGCGATCATCGCCGAGATCCGCACGGCCCTGCGCAAGCACCGCGTGGGCCAGTACGCGCGCCTGCCGCTGGGCGACGACGACGCCGAGGGGATGTAGGCGGGCCCCGAAGCTGCGAAACTGCGATTACGACACTGCGATTACGACGATTGCGGCGCGGCCGAGAGCCTCTCAAGGCTTTCCCGCGCCGCTTCGCGACAGGGCTCGGGCCAGACCGGGATCATGCCCCAGCGCTTCTCGTTGACGATCGCGCGCAGGATCTGCTCGGCGCCCGACACCGGCAGCTCGGCCAGCCAGGTGATGGCGCCGGGCACCCACGGCAGCGACAGCTCGTCGTCGGCCAGGCGCGTGATGAGCGCGCGGATGTGCCGGCCCGCCAGGTCGGCCAGTTGCGGGTCCAGGTGCGTCGAGACGCCCTGGTCCAGCATGGCCTGGTACAGGCGCAGGTTGGCGCGATCGTACTCGCCCGACATCGCCAGCAGTTGCGTCACCAGCGGGTGGGGCTGCTGCTCGGCCAGGCGCGCCAGCAGGCGCACGGCGAATGGGCCGCTGAGCGACGAGCGCAGCAGCAGGCGGTATACCGGATACAGCACGGGCGCGGGGGCATCGAGGATGTCGGCCGACACGATGTGCGCGCGCAGCGTCGGCAGCGCCTCCAGGCGCACCAGCAGGTCCAGCCGCTCCTGCGTCAGCACGTCGGACAGCTCGACCAGCAGCTGCAGGCGCTCCTCGGGATCATCCCAGGTCAGGCCCGCCAGCAGGTCGTCCACCAGCAGCGGCCAGGCGGCCTCCCGCTGCGCGGCGTCGACCAGGCCCTCCCAGGTGCTCAACCACACCCAGCCCAGGCGGTCGGCGTGGTGCGCGCGCATCGGCTCGAGCAGCGCCCGCGCGCGCAGCGCGGTGCGGCCGTTCCAGCCGGCGCGAAAGATGGTGCGCAGGCCGTCGCGCACGACCCGCACGTCGCGCTCGTTGAAGCCCGGGTCGGCGATCATCTCGGCCGTCATGCGCACGACCTCGGCGTCGAACCCGGGGCGGCCCTCCTGCGCCAGGATGCGCACGCACGCGTCCAGGCGGTCGGTGTTCGTCAGCGTCACGGTCGGCGTGGTGCGTGGCGCGGCCGGCACCGGGGCCGGCGATGCGACGGGCATTGCGGGCTCAACGGGCGCCGCCGTCGTCGTCGCCGCCTCGACGGGCGCGGGCGTCACGGGCTCGACGGCCACCTGCCGCCGCGCCTGCAGGCGCGACAACGCGCGCACCGATGCCGGCAGCACCGCGGCCTCCAGCGCGCGACGCGCCCGCGAGGCCCCGCGGCCGGTGTCCAGCTTGCGCAGCGTGGCCAGCGCCGACTCCAGGTCGCCGCCGGTGGCCGCGACATCGATCTCCAGCCGTCCCACCTCGAGCGGCCCCAGCAACCCGTGCAGGCGCACGGCCTCGCGCGCGTCGGCCGGCACGAAGGCGCCGTCCAGCAGCAGGCCGGGCGCATCCACCTCGAACGTGATCGTCGTCCTCCCATCCGCGGCGTCGGCCAGCGCGCGCTGGGTCGCGGCCGCGACCTGCGCATGCTTCTGGTGGCCCTGCGGGTAGTAGGTGCCGACGGCCAGCTGGCGGTCCAGCGCATCCAGCAGCGCCTGCTGGCCGGGGGCCAGCGGTGCCGCGGGGCTGTGGATGCCGGCCTGGCCGGTGAGCGGATTCCTGTCGAACGACGACACGCGTGCCCTCCTGGGAAAGACCCGTCCCGATATCGGCACGTGGGGCGCGTTTTTGACGGCAAAATCACAAGATGTTGTGACACAATTAGTTGGGGGCCGCGTTCGCATGTCGGTGGACCCGCGCCGCCGGACCGCCTAACATCCACGGCGGCAGGCTGGCCGCATTTCAGGGAGAGGGCGATGGACGACGACCGCGACAACCTGGACGACCGCACCGGGCGCCCCGACCTGCCCGAGCCGCCCGACCTGGCCCGGGTCCACGACCTGCGCCGTCGCCTGCGCGCCGACCGGCGCGAGCGGGCCGGGCAACCGGCCGCGTTCCCGCTCGCCGGCGCCCACACCGCGGAAGAGGCTGGCCGGCGCGCCCGCGATATCGGCGCCTACACCATCATCCCGATGATGATGTTCGTCGGCCCGGCCATCGGCTACCTGGTGGGGATCGGCGCCGAGCGCGTGTTTGGCGGCAAGCCGTGGTGGTCGTTGGCGGGTATACTGTGGGGATTGTTCGCGGCCTTCCGGCAGATCTACCTGCTGCTGAAGCGCCGCACCGACAAGCCGAGAACCGACCCGGGAGACCATCGCCCATGACGCACCGCTTCCTGGCGACCCTTGTCGCCGCCCTGTCGCTGGCCCTGCTGGCTCCAGCCGCCGCGCGCGCCGGGGCGGCGCCGATCGACCCGACGCTCTTCGACGCCCGCGGCCGCGAGTTGCGCTCGTTCACCAAGGACATCGACGTCGACGCCCCGGCGGCGCGCGCGTTCGCGCTGTGGACCGACGCGACGGCCTGGCGGCGGATGATGGGCGGCGAGGCCCGCGCCAACTTCGACCTCGAGATCGGCGGCCGCTACGAGTGGCTGTTCAACGGCACGATCGGCAGCAACGGCTGCCAGGTGCTCAGCTACATCCCCGACCGCATGGTCAGCTTCACCTGGAACGCGCCGCCTGGGCAGCCCACGCGCGAGCGGCGCACCTGGGTCGTCGTCGAGACCACCGAGACCGCGCCCGGCCGCACGCA
>CAINDZ010000294.1 GCA_903847545.1 uncultured bacterium
CCCGCCGGCACGCCGCCCGCGATGCCCGGCGCGATGCCGCCCGCGATGGCGGCGAAGCCCGCGCCGACCGAGCCCGCGCCCGTCGCGCCCCCGGCGCCCCCCGTCGCCCCGGTGGCGCCGCGTCCCGAGCGTACCGTGCTGCCCAGCGGCGCCGTCGTCGTCAGCCTGACCAACCCGGACAGCCCGCTGACGGCCATCCACCTGACCGTGCGCGCGCGCTCGCGCCTGGACCGCGAGCTGGCCGCGGCCGGCGGCGTCGACCTTGCGCATCGCCTGCTCGACGAGGGCTTCCCGGGCTGCGACGGCGCCTGCTACGCCGCGCGGCTGCGCGAGCTGGGCGCCCTGGTCAAGACCGTCGACGACCCGTCCATTCCCATGGACGACTACTACACCAGCGGCCGGTTCAGCTTCCTGCGCGTCGAGTGCGCCGCCGAGCACGGACGCGAGGTGCTGGCCCTGCTCGCCTCGGCGATGCGCGGTGCCGCCTGGGACGAGGCCGACTTCAACCGCGTGCGCGCGCAGCGCAAGACGGACCTGGCCCGCACGCAGGGCAGCGCCCGCGCCACGGCCGAGGCCCTGCTGGACCGCGAGCTCTACGGCGAGCACGCGCTGGCGCTGGCGCCCGAGGGCGACGCGCAGTCGGTGGCGACGATCACGTTCAAGCGGGAGCGCGAGCTGGCGCGCGAGGCGTTCGCGCCGCGCAACCTGGTCATCGCCTGCGTGGGCCCGCAGACGCACGCGCAGTGGTGCGCCGACGCGACCGCGGCGTTCCCCGGCACGGGCGTGCCGACGGCCGCGCTGCCGAAGCTGCCGGTGACCACGGCGGCGAAGTCGGCCGGCGCCAAGGTGGGCGGCCAGATGGCGTCCATCCGCTTCGGCTCGGTGTTCGACGTCGAGCCGGCCGACGAGGCGGCCCTGGGCCTGCTCGTGGCGATCCTCAGCGACCGCCTGGCGATGGACCTGCGCGAGACGCGCGGCCTCAGCTACAGCGTGGGAGCCGGCCTCGAGCTGGAGGCGGGCCAGGCCACGCTGGTGGCCTCGCTGAACCCGCCCGCCGCGCGCCGCGAGGAGGGCCTGTCGGCGCTCCGCGCCTTCCTGGCCGCGTTCGACCCCAAGACGATCACCGAGGATGAGGTGGCGCGCACCTGGGCCTCGCGCCGCGGCCGCCTGATGATGCGGCGCCTGTCCTCGCTGGGGCAGGCCTACTACCTGGCCATGGCCGAGCTGGACGGCAACGTCGCCGCGTATGCGCGCGCCGCCGGCGGCGCCGCGACGCCGACGCTGGCCGACGTGCAGGCGGCGGCGAAGTACCTGGCCAACCGGCCGTGGGTGGAAGTCGTGGTCGAGTAGGCCGTCGAACGGCGCGGCCCTCGCGGCCGCCGGGAGTGGATCGCTGATGAACCAGACCAATACGCGCCGCCGGGTCATCGGCCCGGCCCTGGCGATGCTCGCCCTGGCGGCGGGCACGGCCGCGGCCGGCGAGGCCGCACCGGCCGTCATCGCGCACCGCGCCGAGGCGACGTTCGACATCGCGAAGCACACCGTGGTCGTGCGCGACCACCTGGTGGTGCCGGCGGACCTTTCCTGCCTGCGCCTGGGCGACGGCCTGGCCGTCACCAGCATCACGCGCCCCGGCCAGGGCGCGCTGGCTACGGCAGACGTGCTCACCCGCGTGCAGGGCTCGACGGCCGACGGCGGCGCCTGGCAGCGCCTCGACCTGGCGGCGGCGGGCCTGGCCGACGGCGGCGAACTGGTCCTGGAATACGGCGGCACGTTCAACACGCCGGTCGACCAGGTCGAGTTCTCGCGCGAGAACGTGGGCGGCGAGATCAGCGCCACCATCTCGGCCGAGGGCATCTACCTGGCCTCGTCGTCGGGCTGGCTGGCGGGCGCCGACTCGACGCTGGCGACCTACGACGTCAGCCTGGTCACGCCGGCCGGCTACGAGACGGTCACGCAGGGCCGTCGCACCGAGCACCGCGCCGACGGCGCGCTGCTGCACACGCGCTGGGTGTCGGGCGACCCCAGCGACAGCCTCGACCTGGTGGCCAACCGCTTCGTGGTGACCTGCGAGACCATCCGCGAGGGACTCGAGTCGTGCACCTACTTCCTGGCCGACGAGCCGCAGCTGCGCGCCACCTACCTCGAGCGCACGCGCGCCTACATCGCCATGTACGAGGAGATGATCGGCCCGTACCCGTATGCCAAGTTCGCGACGGTCGAGAACTGGTTTCCCACGGGCTACGGCATGCCGTCGTACACGCTGCTGGGCGGGCAGGTGCTGCGCCTGCCGTTCATCCCGACGACGTCGTTCGGCCACGAGATCGCGCACAACTGGTGGGGCAACTCGGTCTTCGTCGAGCCGGGCGAGGGCAACTGGTGCGAGGGCCTGACCTCGTGGTGCGCCGACTACCACTACAAGGAGCTCGAAAGCCCGGCCGCCGCGCGCGAGTACCGGCGCAACCTCCTGAAGGAGTACGCGGCGTACGTCGCGGACCCGGCGCAGGACTTCCCGCTGAAGGACTTCCTCAGCCGGCACAGCGGCGCCACGCGCGCGGTCGGCTACGGCAAGAGCATGATGGTGTTCCACATGATCGACCGGGCGATCGGCCGCGAGCGCTTCCTGGGCGCGCTGCGCGAGGTGGCCGCCACGCACCGGTTCCGCGCGGCCTCGTGGGGCGACTTCCTGCGCGCGTTCGGGCAGGACGACGCCTTCGCCGCGCAGTGGCTGCGCCGCACCGGGGCGCCGACGCTGGCCCTGGCCGACGTCCGCTTCGGCGCCGGCGAGGTCTCGTTCCGCCTGTCGCAGCCCGAGCCGGCCTACGAACTGGACGTGCCGGTGGTCGTGACGGCGCCCGGCGGCGTGACCGAGCACCTGGTGCACCTGTCCGGGACCGACGGCTCGTACAAGCTGGCGGTCGCCGGCGCGACGAAGCTGGCCGTCGATCCCGATTGCCACCTGTTCCGCCACCTGGACCCGGCCGAGATCGAGCCGACCATCAGCCAGGTCTTCGGCAGCGACCGCCATGTCTTCGTGACCGACGGCGCCGCCGGGCCGCTGGCGGAGGCGTCGCAGGCCTTCGCGCGCGCCTTCGCCGAGAGCGACAGCGTCGTGGTCGTCGACGGCGCCCTGCCGGACGATGCCCGCACCGCGGTGGTCCTGAATCCCGGCCCGGCCCTGCTGGCCCGGCTGGCCCCGGCGGGCCTGACCGTGGCGGGCCGCTTCTTCTACCTGGACGGCAAGCGGTACAGCCTGGACGCGGCCGACCTGGTCTTCGCGGCGGCCGACCCGCGCCGGCCGGGGGCGACCGCGCTGGTGGTCGTCTGCGGGGCCGCCGACCGGCTCCCGGGGCTGGCCGGGCGCGTCTCGCACTACGGCAAGTACAGTTGGCTGGCCCTCCCGGCGGGGCAGGGCCGGGTCGAGCGGGGCAACTGGCCGGCGGGCGCCTCGCCGCTGCTGGCCACGCGCTGACGCGCGCCGGCGGGCGCCGTTTTCGCGCCTGCCCGGCCGCGGATGTTGTGTTACCATGGGGCTTCTGGTCCCGGCCCCCGGCCGGGCGGATGCGGGCGCTCCCGCAGGGGAACGGCAAAGGGTCAGCAGGGGCATGATGTCGACGATGAGAATGCCTGCATCCCTTCGGCGCCGGTCGACGGCGGCCCGTCGGGGCGGCGCCCGCCTGGCGCTGGCTGTGTGCGCCGGCCTGCTGCTGCTCGCGGTTGCCGGCTGCGACAACGACCCGGCCGCCCCGAAGCCACAGTCCGAGTGGACCGTCTCGCTTGAGCCCCAGTACACCAACCGCGCGGTCTGGGGCCTGTCGGCCACGCACTTCTTCGTCACCAGCGAGCGCGGCACCGTCAGCCGCTACCGCGACGGCCAGTGGACCTCCTGGCAGTTCGAGTACTTCCAGAACCTGCGCGACGTGTGGGGCACCGCGGGCGACGCCGTCATGGTCGTCGGCGAGAGCGGGCTGAGCCTGCGCTTCGACGGCAAGGACTGGACGGCCCTGTATCCCGGCACCACGCGCGACCTGTACGGCGTCTGGGGCACCGCCTGGGACAACATCTACGCGGTCGGGCAGGACGGCGTGATGGCCCGCTTCGACGGCGCGAACTGGGCCACGCTCGACAGCGGCACCGAGGCCACGCTGTACGATGTGTGGGGCACGGCAGCGGACGACATCTTCGCCGTCGGGCGTGACGGCGTGATCATGCACTTCGACGGCACGGCGTGGACCCCCATGGACAGCGGGACCACCGAGGCGCTCGACGCCGTGTGGGGCACCAGCGGGCACGACGTGTGGGCCGTGGGCTCGCTGGGCACCATCGTGCATTACGACGGCAGCGCCTGGCAGGTCGAGTCGACGGACGTGGTCGACCGCCTGTGGTCGGTGCGCGGCCTGCCGGGCAAGGAGCCGGTCGCGGTCGGCGCCAACGGCGTGCTGTTGACGCGCAGCGACGGCGCCTGGACCAGCCAGACGGCCGCCGGCGGGCGCTACCTGTACGGCCTGTGGGACGACGGCGACAGCTCGCTGCTGCTGGTCGGCTACAACGGCCTGGTGATGCGCCTGACCGACCCCGTGTGGGAGACGCTGAACGAGGGCCGCACGCACTGGCTGACCGGGATCTGGGCCGCCGACTGCAGGACGACCGTCGCGGTCGGCAAGAGCGGCACCGTCCTGCTCGACCTGGGCGACGGCTGGCTGGACATCTCGCCGCAGCTGCCCGACGTCGACTGGGCGGCCGTGTGGGGCACCAGCGCCGACGACTTTTTCGTCGTCGGCACGCGCGGGCTCATCGTCCGCTACCAGACGGGGCGTCCCTGGACCATCTGGGAGCTGGTGTCGGGCGCCGACCTCGAGTCGGTGTGGGGCACGGCCTCGGACGACATCTTCGCCGTCGGCGAGGACGGCAACATCGTGCACTTCGACGGCTACGTCTGGGAGCGCATGGAGAGCGGCACCTCGTACCCGCTGCTCTCGGTGCACGGCCGCAACGCCTACGACGTGTTCGCCGTCGGCCAGGGCGGCACGATCCTGCACTTCGACGGCGTCGTCTGGTCGGCGTCCCCCTCGGGCGTGACCGGGCCGCTCGAGGCCGTCTGGTGCCGTCCCAACGACGAGACCGTCGTCGTCGGCGAGGCGGGCCTGTCCCTGCACAGCGCCGACGACGGCACCGGCCACATGACCTGGGAATCGCGCGGCAGCGGCGCCGCCTTCCCCCTGTTCGGCGCCACGGGCGACGCCGACGGCAACGTCTACGCGGCCGGGACCAACGGCCTGGTCATGAAGTACGCGGGCGACGGGTGGGAGATCATGCCCACCGGCCACCACGACCAGTTCGACGCCATCGCCGGCAACAACTGCGGGCAGCTCTACTGCGCCGGCTACTGGGGCGTCATCCTCAAGTACTCGAAGTAGCCGGCCCCGCCGGCCTTTCCGTCACCGACCGTCCGGAGGAAATCCCATGTCGAGCCTCGATGCGCTGCAGCCCACCCACGTCTGGCGGATCTTCGGGAAGATGAGCGCCGTTCCCCGCGGCTCGGGCAACGAGGCCGCCGTCCTGGGCATGTTCAAGGGCTGGGCCGACCGGCGCGGCCTGCCGTGGAAGCAGGACGAGGTGGGCAACCTGCTCGTCTGCATCCCCGCCTCGCCCGGCTGCGAGAACGCGCCGACGGTGCTGGTGCAGGGCCACGTCGACATGGTGTGCGAGAAGAACGCCGCGACGGCGCACGACTTCACGAAGGACCCGCTGAAGCTCGTCGTCGACGGCGAGTGGGTGAAGGCCACCGGCACGACGCTGGGCGCGGACAACGGCATCGGCGTGGCCATGGGGCTGGCGCTGGCCGACGACCGCAGCGTGGCGCACGGCCCCATCGAGGTGCTGCTGACGGTGGACGAGGAGCGGGGCCTGACCGGCGCCGCGGGCGTCAAGCCGGGCTTCTTCTCGGCCAAGCTGATGGTCAACCTCGACTCCGAGGACGACACGGCCATCTTCATCGGCTGCGCGGGCGGCCGCGACACCCGCTTCGAGCTGAAGAACCGCGCGACGAAGGCGCCGAAGGACTCGGTCGGCCGCAAGGTGACCGTCCTGGGCCTGCGCGGCGGTCACTCGGGCCTGAACATCCACGAGCACCGCGGCAATGCCATCAAGATCCTGGCCCGCGCGCTGCAGGCCGCGGCCGCGCAGATGGATGTCCGCCTGGTCGGGATCAACGGCGGCAGCATGCGCAACGCCATCCCCCGCGAGTGCGAGGCGAAGGTCACCGTGCCGAAGGACCAGGCGCGGAAGTTCAAGCAGGTGGTCGACGCGTGCTTCGCGCGCATCGCCGCCGAGGAGCTGGCCGGCGTCGACGACAACTTCGCGTGGAAGGTGGCCACGGTGCAGGCCCCGCGCTGCTTCACGCGCGAGTGCGGCACGGCCACGCTGAACCTGCTGTCGGCCATCCCCAACGGCGTGTGCGCGATGAGCCTGGACATCCCCGGCCTGGTCGAGACCAGCACCAACCTCGGCGTCGTCAAGACCGACGGCCTGTCGGTGGAGATGGTGTGCTGCAGCCGCTCGTCGGTGATGTCCTCGCTGGCGGCGCTGGTCGAGCAGCATCGCGCCCTGGGCGTGCTGGCGGGCGCCAAGGTCGAGCAGCCCGAGGGCTACCCGGGCTGGAAGCCGAACCTGGCCTCGCCGCTGCTGGCGGTCACGCGGCAGAGCTACTTCGAGGCGTTCGGGAGCGAGGCCGAGCTGCTGGCCATCCACGCCGGCCTCGAGTGCGGGCTGCTGACCGAGAAGTACCCGGACCTGGACATCGTCTCGTTCGGGCCCAACATCCGTGGCGCGCACTCGCCCGACGAGAAGGTCGAGATCGCCTCGGTGCAGAAGATCTGGAAGCTGTTCACCGCGACGGTGACGCGGCTGGCGCAGGCCTAGAACCGGCGCCATCGAGGCCAACAAAAGACATACGGCAGCCCCGCCTCGGTGGGGCTGCCGTTTTTCGGCAACCGCAGGCGGTTTTCCCCGGGTTATCCCCAGCCCCGGAAGGCCCGGAAATGCTTCATTTCAGACCCCGGGAATCGACTAACTGGTTGCGGGATGCGGAACTGTCCTAATGTAAGGAAAGTTTTAATATCGTCGCGCTGCATACCGGCTGCGGATTATCCCCCGGGGCCGCGGAAGGACTTGCCGGGCCCTTTTCGATCCCGGTTGCCTGTGCCCGGCGCGTGGGCGATCATAAGCCCTGTTCCCACCATCAATCCCGCGGGCAACGGCCGGCGTCGCACGCCGCCGGACCCTGCGACCAGGCGGAGGCAAGGACCATGTCGAGGGTCGGCGAGGCCGGCAAGCGAGAGGCCGGCGTGCGCTCGGACTGCTGGCTCAGCATCGAGTTGCGCGATGCCGGCGGCATCGCGATCGCGCTGAAGAGCAAGGTCGGCGCATTGTACGGCGAGGCGATCGAGGCGCAGCTGCGCGACGGCTGCCGGGTGCTCGGCGTGGCCCACGCCGCGATCACGGTCGAGGACGCCGGCGCGCTGCCCTACGTGCTGGCCGCGCGCCTGGAGGCGGCCGTGCGCCGCGCGGGGCACCAGCCCGCCGCCCCGCTGCTGCCGCCGGCGCGCCCGGGGCTGGAGCAGGCCGGCGACCGGAACCGCCTGCGCCGCAGCCGACTCTACCTGCCCGGCAACGAGCCCCGCTTCTTCCCCAACGCCGGCCTGCACGCGCCCGACGGGCTGATCCTCGACCTCGAGGACTCGGTGGCGCCGTCCGAGAAGGACGCGGCCTGCGTGCTGGTGCGCAACGCGCTGCGCACGATCGACTTCTGCGGCGCCGAGCGCATGGTCCGCATCAACCAGGGCCTGCAGGGCCTGGCCGACCTGGAGTGGGTGGTGCCGCACGGCGTGCAGCTCATCCTCATCCCGAAGGTCGAGGACCCGCGCCAGGTGGTCGAGGTGGACGAGCGCATCGCCGCCCTGCGCCGCACCGGCGAAGGCTGCGCGGAAGTGTTCCTGATGCCCATCATCGAGTCGGCGCTCGGCGCCTGGCGCGCCTACGAGATCGCCAAGGCGAGCCCGAACGTGGTGGCGCTGGCGATCGGCCTGGAGGACTACACGGCGGACATCGGCGCGCAGCGCACGCTGGCCGGGACCGAGTCGTTCTGGGCCCGCGCGCAGGTGCTCAACGGCGCGCGCGCGGCAGGCGTGCAGCCCATCGACACCGTCTTCAGCGACGTCGGCGACGAGGCCGGCCTGCGCGCCTCGGTGCTCGAGGCGAAGTCGCTCGGCTTCACGGGCAAGGGCTGCATCCACCCGCGCCAGGTGGCGGTCGTGCACGACGCGTTCGCCCCGACGGCCGACGAGGTCGACAAGGCCGTGCGCATCGTGCGCGCCCACGAGGACGCCGAGGCCCGCGGCCTGGGCGTCGTCAGCCTGGGCACCAAGATGATCGACGCGCCGGTGGTCAAGCGCGCGCTGGCGACCGTCGAGCTGGCCGTGCGCATGGGCCGCCTGGATTCCGGAGGTGGCGAATGACCCGCCTGGTGCAGAACGCGGCCGGCCGCCTGGTGCCGGTCGAGATCAACGGCGCCCCGGCCGTGCCCTACGCGGGCCCGCGCGCCCACCGTCCCGCCGGCCGCCGGGCGGGACCGCTGGTGCGCAGCTGCGCCGACTTCCCGGCCGACGGCGACAAGCGCGTCGAGTCGATCAAGCAGGCCCTGCTGAACGCCGGCCTGCGCGACGGCATGACCATCTCCACGCACCACCACCTGCGCAACGGCGACCGCGTGGCCAACCTGGTCTTCGCCGCCGCCGCCGAGCTGGGCGTGAAGGACCTGCGCTGGTTCCCCAGCGCCAGCTTCCCCTGCCACGACGGCATGATCGCGCACATGGAAAACGGCGTGATCCACCACATCGAGGGCTCGCTGAACGGCCCGCTGGGCGACTACTGCACCGAGGGCCGCATGCGCGGCACGGCGGTGCTGCGCAGCCACGGCGGCCGCTGGCAGGCGATCCAGGACGGCGAGGTGGCCATCGACATCGCGGTCATCGCCGCGCCGACGGCCGACCCGTTCGGCAACGCGACCGGCGACCGCGGGCCCGCCGCCTGCGGCCTGCTCGGCTTCGCGCTGGCGGACAGCCAGTACGCCGACCACGTCATCGTCGTCACCGACAACCTGGTGCCGTTCCCGTGCATCCCCTGGCAGATCCAGGGCAACAACGTGGACCAGGTCGTGGTCATCGACTCGATCGGCGACCCGGCCAAGATCGTCTCGGGCACCACGCAGGTGACCAAGTCGCCCGACCGCCTGCTCATCGCCGAGCTGACGGCCCGCTTCTGCGACGAGGCCGGCATCATCCGCGACGGCTTCAGCTTCCAGGCCGGCGCCGGCGGCACGGCGCTCTCGTTCGGGCTCTTCCTGCGCGACATGATGCGCGAACGGAGGATCAAGGCCCGCTTCGTGCGCGGCGGCTCGAACCAGTACCTCGTCAGCATGCTCGAGGAGGGCCTGACCGACTACATCCTGGACGGCCAAACCTTCGACCTCGAGGGCGTGCGCTCGATGCGCGAGAACCCGGGGCACGTGAACACCTCGCCGTTCACCAGCTACAACTGGCACGGCAAGGGCAACTTCGCGTCGATGCTGGACTGCGTCGTGCTGGGCGCCACCGAGGTCGACCTCGACTTCAACGGCAACGTCGTCACGCACAGCGACGGGCGCCTGCTGCACGGCATCGGCGGCTGGCAGAACTGCCTGTTCAGCAAGTGCACGATCCTGCCCATCCCCAGCTTCCGCGACCGCATCCCGGTGATCGTCGACAAGGTGACCACCCTGTGCGGGCCGGGCGAGCTGATCGATGTCATCGTCACCGAGCGCGGCATCGCCATCAACCCGCTCCGGCGCGACCTGATCGAGGCCGTGCGGGGCTCGTCGCTGCCGATCCGCCCGCTCATCGACATCAAGCGCGAGGTCGAGGACCTGTGCGGCGGGCCGCCGGCCAAGCCGCGCCTGGGCGAGGACGTGGTGGCGGCCATCAAGTGGGTGGACGGCACGGTCATCGACGCCGTGCGGCGCCTCGAGAAATAGGAGGACGGGGATGAGCCAGACGAGCGAGGGCAGGGGCGGGCGCGGCAACCTGGTGCTGGCAGCGGGCATCTTCCTGGGCCTGGCGGCCCTGGGCCTGCTGCTGGGGCGGGGCGCCCTGCAGGTGCGGCAGCTGGATCGCACGGTGACGGTCAAGGGCCTGGCTGAGCGCGACGTGCCGGCCGACATCGCGCTGTGGCCGGTGCAGTTCTCGGCCGCCTCGAACGACGCCTCGGCCCTGTACGCGACCATCGAGAAGAACGCCGACGTGGTCGTGGCCTTCCTGAGGCAGGCGGGCTTCACCGACGAGGAGATCACCGTGGCGCCGGCGGCCGTCACCGACAAGCTGGCCGAGCAGTGGGGCGGCGGCGGGGCGATTCCCCTGCGCTACACCGCCAGCCGCACGGTCACCGTCTACTCGCCCCGCATCGACCTGGTGCGCGCCACCCAGAAGCGGCTGGGCGAGCTGGGGCAGCGCGGCATCGTGCTGGGCGGCAACCAGTACCAGGCCCAGACGCAGTACCTGTTCACGAAGCTGAACGAGCTGAAGCCGGGGATGATCGAGGAGGCCACGCGCAACGCCCGCGAGGTGGCCGCCAAGTTCGCCCAGGACAGCCAGAGCCGCCTCGGCCGCATCAAGTCGGCGCAGCAGGGCCAGTTCACCGTCGAGGACCGCGACCAGAACAACACGCACATCAAGAAGGTGCGCGTGGTCTCGACCGTCGAATACTACCTGGTCGACTGAGCGTGGAATCCTGGGTCCGCGACATGCTGATGACGACGCCGGTCGAGTCCCGGGTCGGTGACCTGGACCCGGCCGGCCTGCGGGCGCTGCTCGCGGCGGGCGCACCGGTCATCGACATCCGCCGCGAGGAGGAGTGGGAGGGCGCGGGCATCATCCCCGGCACCCACCTGCTGACCTTTTTCGACGCCTACCGCCGCTATGACCTGGCCGCCTGGCTGGCGGCGTTCGACCGCGTCGCCGACCGCGAACGTCCGTTCGCCCTGGTCTGCCGCAACGGCGTGCGCACGCGGCGGCTGGGCCGCTACCTGCAGGGCGTGCTGGGCTGGCCGGCGGTGCATCACCTGGCCGGCGGCCTTACCTTGTGGCTCGCCGAGGGCGGGGACATCGACCTGCCGCCCGAATAGGACCGGCCGCCCGGCGGCCCGATCATCAGCCGCCGCACCGCGAAAGGGACCGCCTTCGCCATGGCCTTCTATGCCGACTTCGCCGGACACTACGATGCCATCTTCCCGGC
Source organism: uncultured bacterium (assembly GCA_903847545.1). Lineage (GTDB taxonomy): Bacteria > Krumholzibacteriota > Krumholzibacteriia > LZORAL124-64-63 > LZORAL124-64-63 > CAINDZ01. The sequence goes on from CAINDZ010000294.1 coordinate 11,326, forward strand.
CCGCCCCGACGTGGTGGCCTTCCTCGAGCGGCACCTGCCTCCGTCGGGCCGGCTCCTGGACGTGGGTTGCGGCACCGGCGCCTTCTGCGGCCGCCTGGCGGGCCCGGACCGCCCCTGCCTGGGCATCGACCTCGACCCCGGCATGATCGGACAGGCCGAGGCGCGGCACCCGGGGGCCGAGTTCCGCATCCTGGGCATGCAGGAGGTGGGCCTGCTCCCGGCCGGGGAGTTCAGCGCGGTCATCTGCCTGGGCAACGTCCTGCCGCACCTGCCGCTGGGCTCGTTGCCGGGCTTCCTGGCGGCCGTGCACCGCCTGCTGCAACCGGGTGGCACCTGGCTCTTCCAGACCGTCAATTTCGACCCCGTCCTGCAGCGCCGCGGGCACGTGTTCCCGGTCATCCGGGTGCCCGAGGGCGGCCTGGCGTTCCACCGCGCCTACGAGAACATCACGCCCGGGCGCCTGGAGTTCGTGACGGCGCTCACCGACCCCGACCGCGTGGTGTTCCGCGGCCGCGAGGTGCTGTACCCGCTGACGAGCCCCGCCTACCGGGCGATGCACGCGCCGGCGCAGTGGCAGCCGGTGCTCCACGACGCCGATTTCAACGGCCGCCCCTTCGACCCGCTGGTCGATTCGGGCAGCGTCTGGGTGTGGCGCCGACGATGAGCCGCGCACGCGCGTCTCATCGCGGCGCGAAAGTCGATTCTCACTGCCTTCGCGGGTTGAATTTGCGCGCCGGCGGCGGTATCCTGACGCGGCCGCCAGGCGCCATCACCGGCGTCCCCGGCCGAACGGAGGAGCCGTCGGCCAGCGCCGGAGCCGCACAACATCCGAGGACCGGACCATGACGAAGACGGAGCTGCAGCGTTTCATCGGCCGCGCGGCCGCCATTCTCCTGATCGCGACCCTGGTTCCGATCGCGACGGTCGAGAGCGCGGGGGCCACGACCCGCACGTCCTCCAAATCCTCGACGGCCAAAACCTCGACGACCAAGAGTTCGACGGCCAAGACCGCCGCCAAGTCCACGGCCACCAAGTCCACCAAGGGCAAGTCCACGCGCTCTAAGTCGACGCGCGCCAAGTCGACCCGCAAGGCCGCCACCACCCGCGCCCCCGGCCACGACCCGAAGACCTTCACCGAGAACCCGAACGGCCCGGCCAGCGTGACTGGCGACTTCGTCTCGGCCATCGTCGTCGACGTCAACACCGGCCTGATCATCGAGGCGCACCGCGAGCGCGAGCGGCGCCCGCCCGCGTCGATGCTCAAGATGATGACCGAGCTGCTCGTCCTCGAGGCCGCCGGTCGCGGCGAGCTCAGCCTGGCCGACACCGTCACCGTCACCAAGAACGCCAGCAACGTCGGCGGCTCGCAGGTCTACCTGAAGGCGGGCGAGAAGTTCACGGTGCGCGAGCTGCTGATGGCGCTGTGCATCCACTCGGCGAACGACGCCGCGACGGCGCTGGCCGAGCACGTCGCCGGCTCGACCACGGCCTTCGTCGAGCGCATGAACGTGCGCGCGCGCGAGCTGAACATGACCGACACCGAGTTCCACTCGGTCCACGGCCTGCCGCCGGCGCGCGGTCAGAAGTCCGACATCTCGACGGCCTACGACATGACCCTCCTCGGCCGCGAGGTCATCAAGCATCCCGAGGCGCTCGAGTGGGGCTCGACGGCCACGGCGCCGTTCCGGGGCGGCACGTTCACGCTGCACAACCCGAACCGGCTCATCGGCAAGTTCGAGGGGCTCGACGGCCTGAAGACGGGCTACACCAAGCCCGCCGGCTTCTGCGTCACGGCGACCGCGATGCGCAACGGCCAGCGCCTGCTGTCCTGCGTCATGGGCTGCTCCAGCAACAACGCGCGCGCCTCCGAGACGGGCCGCCTGCTGGCGCACGGCTTCAACATGTACGAGCCCGTGAAGGTGATCGACGGGCCTGGCGCCGCGCTGCCGGTGATGCTTGCCGTGAAGGACGGCAAGGTCAACCAGGTGCCGGTCACCTACGGCGAGGCGCTGACCGTCAGCGTTCCCAAGGGGCGTCGCGGCGACCTGGTCATCGCCAACGACATTCCGCGCCAGGCGCAGGCCCCGCTGGCGGCGGGCGCCGAGGTCGGCCGGGCGATGGTCAAGCTGGGTGACCGCCTGCTGGGCACCGTCCCCATCGTCACGATGGAGGAGGCCCCGCTCGGCGGCTGGTTCCACCGGCTGGTGCACTGATGGCTGAACGCCCGCAGCCGCGTCGCCCGGGGGCGATGTCGCGGCGGGCCGCCGGCACCCACGCGTGCCTGCTCGCGGCAACGATGATCGGACTGGCGGCGGTGGGCGGCGGTTGCGCCGGCACCGCCGCCCGCGTCTGTGCCGAGGCCCCCGACCTCCTGCATGCCGACAGCGACGACTCGCTCGTCATCGACCCCTTCCTGCGGCTGGATCCCGCGACCCAGGCGACGCGGCGCGCCCTCGCCGACGACGCCGCGCGCGCGGCGGCCCGGGCGCGGGGGATCGCCGACCGCCTGCGCCTGCTGGCGGAGGCGGCCCACGCCGCCCCCGACGATCCCGACCACTGGCTGGAGCTGGCGGCCGCGCGCCGCGCCG
>CAINDZ010000295.1 GCA_903847545.1 uncultured bacterium
CAGCCCTAGGCCCGCAAGGGCTGGGCCGACGACAGCGGGGCCTGCACCCACAAGGCCGGCAACGGTCGCGACCAACGAGGAATGACGACGCCATGAATGCGCCCACCGCGCCGCGTGTCCGCTTCGCCCCCAGCCCCACCGGCTACCTGCACGTGGGCGGGGCCCGCACCGCCCTGTTCAACTGGCTCTACGCCCGCAGCCAGGGCGGCACCTTCATCCTGCGCATCGAGGACACCGACCAGGAGCGCAGCACCGAGGCCTCGTACGCGGCCATCCTGCGCGGCATGGAGTGGCTGGGCCTGAACTGGGACGAGGGCCCGCACGCGGGCGGCCCCTGCGGGCCGTACCTGCAGTCCGAGCGGCTGGACATCTACCGCGACCACCTGAAGCAGCTGGCCGACGAGGGCAAGGCGTACCGCTGCTTCTGCACCGGCGACGATTTGACCGCGCGCGAGAAGGCCGTCACCGATGCGGGCGGCCAGTGGGAGGGCTACGACGGCAAGTGCCGCGGGCTGTCGGCCGAGGAGTCGGCCGCGCTGGTGGCCGCCGGCACGCCGCACGCCTGGCGCCTGCACACCCCGGCCGAGGGCGTCACCTTCTGGTACGACCTGGTCGTGGACAAGCGCGAGTTCCAGAACGCGGTGCTGGTCGACCGCGTCATCGTCAAGGCCGACGGCTTCCCGACCTACCAGTTCGCCTGCGTGGTCGACGACCACCTGATGGGCATCACGCACGTGCTGCGCGGCGACGACCACGTCAGCAACACGCCGTTCCAGATCCTCATCTATGGCGCCTTCGGCTGGACGCCGCCCAAGTTCGGGCACATGCCGATGATCCTGGGCCCGGACCGCAAGCGCCTGAGCAAGCGGCACGGCGCCACCAGCGTCGACGAGTTCGCGACGATGGGCATCCTGCCGGCGGCGATGGTCAACTACCTGGCGCTGCTGGGCTGGTCGATCGGCGCCTCGGGCGACGAGGTCATGGACGTCGCGGCGATCGTCAAGAAGTTCAGCCTGAAGAAGATCAACAACGCCCCGGCGGCGTTCGACTACGACAAGCTGGCGCACATCAACGCCGAGCACATCAAGCGCCTGTCGCCGGCGCAGCGCCTGGAGCTGGCGAAGCCGATCATCGCCGGGCGCGGCTGGGCGTGGGACCCGGCGTGGCTGGTGGCCGGCGCCGACAGCGGCGACGCCTACCTGGCGCGCGTGCTGGCGACGCTGGGCAACCGTTTCAGCAGCCTGGTGACGCTGCCCGAGCGCGTCGGCTTCTTCTACGGCGAGGACTTCGCGATCGAGCAGGCCGACTGGGACGAGCACGTGGCCACCGACGCGGCGCGCGGGCGCCTGGCCGAGCTGGCGGGCGCGCTGGAGGCGGCGCTACCCGCCGGGCAGGCCCACGCCGCGACCGCGTTCGAGCAGGTCGTGCGCGCCACCGCCGAGAAGCTGGGCGTGCCGGCCGGCGACCTGATCCATCCCTGCCGCGTGGCCCTGACCGGGCAGACGCGCAGCGCGGGCATCTTCGAGGTGATGGAGCTGGTGGGCGCGCCGCGGGTCCTGGCGCGGTTGCGCCGCGCGGCAGGCTGAGCAAACCACCGACCGGGAGGCGGGCCGCGAAAAAGCAGGCGGGCATCCTCGGCCGGTACCTGGTCGTCTGGGCGGTCACCGTGGCGGCGCTGCTGCTGGCCACGCTGATCCTGCCCGGGTTCAGCCTGGACCGCACGCAGCCCCACTGGTGGTCGGGCGTGTTCGTGCTGGCGGCCGTGTTCAGCGTGGCCCTGCTGGTGCTGCGCCCGCTACTTTTGCTGCTGACCCTGCCGCTCAACACGCTGACGCTGGGCCTGCCCTCGCTCTTCTTCAACGGCGTCATCCTCTACTTCAGCGCCATGGTGCCGCGCTCGCTGGTCATCGACAGCTTCGGCGAGGCGCTGCTGGGCGCGTTCATCGTCACCGCGGTGTCGGCCGGCATCACCGGCTGGCTGGGCGTCGACGAGGCGTACCCGTTCTACCAGTCGCTCATCTTCCGGATCGGCCGGCGCTTCGGGCCGCGGGTCGAGCGCAAGCCGCTGCGCGGGCTGCTCATCCTGCAGGTGGACGGGCTGTCGCGCGCCAGCCTGCGGCGCGCGCTGGCGCGGGGGCGCCTGCCGTCGGTGTCGGCAATGCTGGCCAGCCGGACGCACACGCTGCAGTCGTGGCACTGCGGCATTCCCTCGAACACGCCCGCGGTGCAGGCGGGGTTCTTCTACGGCGACCGCGACAACGTGCCGGGCTACCGCTGGTTCGACCGGCGCGAGCAGCGCCTGCGCGTGGTCAGCCAGCCGGACGACCTGCGGCGGCTGGAGCGGATGGTGGCCGTCGGCAACCGGCCGCTGCTGGACGGCGGCTCGTGCATCAACACGTTCATGTCGGGCGGGGCGGCCAAGCGGCTGATGACCGTCAGCGCGCTGGGCGAGGACGCCTCGACCCGGCAGGCGGGCGAGCGCGCCGACTTCAACCTGTTCTTCCTGAGCCCCAATGCGCTGACCAAGGCCGTGCTGGCCTTCGTGTGGGACTACGTGGCGGGCCTGGCGTTCGCCGTGGCCGGCCGCTTCGACCGGGGGCGCCCGCGCCTGCGCCTGACGGCGCGCCGCTTCGGCCAGCGTGCGCTGGCCAACGCGTTCCTGCGCGAGCTGTCGTTCTTCTGGCTGAAGCAGGACATGGTGCGCGGCGTGCCGGTGATCTACTCGAACTTCGTGGGCTACGACGAGGTGGCGCACCACGCGGGCCCCGACACGGTCGAGGCGCAGCTGACGCTGGCGGCGTTCGACCGCAAACTGCGCATCCTGGGGCGCCGCGCGCGGCGCGAGTCGCCGATCCGCTACGACATCATGCTGCTGTCGGACCACGGCCAGACGCCGAGCGTGCCGTTCCGCATCCTCTACGGCAAGACGCTGGAGGAGACCCTCTCGGACATGCTGGCCGAGATCGGCGGCCCCGGCACCGTGGCGCGGCGCGCGTGGAGCCCCGACACCAGCTACACGCTGTCGCTGCTGGCGGGCATGGAGGAGATCGACGAGCGGCAGCTGGGCTGGCTGGCGCGGCGCAGCCGGCGTGCGGTGGCCTCGATCGCGCGGCGCAGCCCGGGCGGCGAGCGGCCCGACGCAGTCGAGGCCGTCGTCTGCGTGTCGGGCTCGCTGGCGCACATCTACTTCACGGGCAACCGCGACCCGCTGTCGCTGGAGGACGTCATCGCCCTGTACCCGGGGCTGGTCGAGAAGCTGGCGCGCCACCCGGGCATCGGCTTCGTGGCGGCGCGCCGGCGCTTCGGCGACGCGGTGGCGATCTGCGAGGACGGCATC
>CAINDZ010000296.1 GCA_903847545.1 uncultured bacterium
CGCCATGGTGGGTGCCGGGGCGGCCGACCGGCTGCCGGGCAGCCTGGCCGCGCTGGCGGCCGCGTGGCGCGCCGGCGCCGCGGTGGTGCGCGTGCATGACGTCGCGGCCTCGCGGCAGTTCCTGGACGTGCTGGCGGCCATCGGCCGCGGTTGAGGCGCGCGCGCGCCGAATTGCCCGTTGAGGGTCCCGTGAACCGGTGTTAGGTTGGGCCCATGTGGGAAAAGGTCTCCGGCAGCATCATCATCGACGTCCTCGATATCCTCATCGTGGCCTACCTGCTCTATCGCCTGATCGTGTTCATCAAGGACACGCGGGTGATCCAGATGTTCGTCGGGCTGGGCCTGCTGCTGGTGCTGTCGTTCGTGGCCGAGACGCTGGGCATGAGCGTGGTCGGGCGCATCATCGGCACGCTGCAGACCGTGTGGGTGGTGGCGTTCATCATCATCTTCCAGCCCGAACTGCGCTCGGCGCTGACGACGCTGGGCCTGGGCAGCGGCCTGGGCCGCAAGGGCGTGCGCGAGATCCCCGCCGAACAGGAACTGCTGAAGGCCGTCACGCGGATGTCCAAGCGCGGCCTGGGCGCGCTGATCGTGGTCGAGCGCGAGGTGCGGCTGAGCGACTGGGCGCAGAAGGGCGTGCCTCTGGACGCGGAGATCACCGCCGCCGCGCTCGAGGCCATCTTCACGGTGCCGGGCCCGCTGCACGACGGCGCGGTCATCATCAGCAACAACAGGATCGCCGCCGCCTCGGTCATCCTCCCCATCGCCGAGCGCGAGGAACTGGGCTACGTGCTGGGCACGCGGCACCGCGCGGCGATCGGCATCAGCGAACTGTCGGACGCGATCGTGCTGGTGGTGTCCGAGGAGACGCGCGCGATCAGCCTGGTCTACGGCGGGCACATCCGCCGCGGCCTGACGATGGACGACCTGACGGCCGAGCTGGCGCGCGTGTACCGCCGGCAGAGCGGGCCGCGCAAGCACAACCGCCGGGCCAGTGATCGCGCAGCCGAGTTGCCGGTCGAGCCGGCGCGTGGCGGCGGGGCGGCGGCGCCCGAGTCGCAGGGCTGAGGCGGGGATCACCTCCGGGAGATTTGCGAAGGGCGCGCCGTCGCGGGACGGCGCGCCCTATCGCTTCGCCGGGCAACGCGGTCAGCCGCGGGCCCGCTGGATGAGCGCGAGGTCGGCCAGCACGAGCGCAGCCATGGCCTCGACGATGGGCACGGCCCGCGGCACCACGCAGGGGTCGTGCCGGCCGCCCGCGGCCAGGTCGCGCGCGACGCCGTCGTAGCCGGCCGTGTGCTGCGCGCGGGCGATGGTCGCCGGCGGCTTGAACGCGACGCGGAACAGGACGGGCTCGCCGTTGCTGATGCCGCCCTGCGCGCCGCCGCTGCGGTTGGTGGCTGTGCCGAGGCCGTCGCCGCGGGCGACGAAGGCGTCGTTGTGCTGCGAGCCGCGCAGCGCGCTGCCGGCGAAGCCCGAGCCGATCTCGAAGCCCTTGGTGGCCGGCAGCGACAGCATCGCGTGGGCCAGCTTCGCCTCGAGCTTGTCGAAGACGGGCTCGCCCCAGCCGGCGGGCAGGCCGCGGCAGGCGCAGGCGATGACGCCGCCCACCGAGTCGCCGTCGGCCTGCGCGGCGGTGATCGCCTGCGCCAGGGACTCGGCCAGGCCGGCGTCGGGGCAGCGCGTCGGGTGGGCGTCGACCTGGGTGCGCGTGACGGCGGCGGCGTCGACCTGCGCGGGCCCGAGGCCCCCCACCTGCTCGACCCACGCGACGACCTCGACGCCGTAGGCGAGCTGCAGCCAGTGCGCGGCGACGGCGCCGGCGGCGACGCGGCCGACCGTCTCGCGGGCGCTGGCGCGACCGCCGCCCGAGGCGGGGCGCACGCCGTACTTCCGCTGCACCGTGTAGTCGGCGTGCGACGGGCGCGGCGCCTGCGCCAGTTCCGCGTAGTCGCCGGGGCGCTGGTCGCCGTTGCGCACCAGCAGCGCGATGGGCGTGCCGAGGGTGACGCCGTCCTCGACGCCGGACAGGATCTCGACCTGGTCGGCCTCCTGGCGCGGCGTCGCCAGCGGTCCCTGCCCGGGACGGCGGCGGTCGAGCGCCTGCTGGATGTCGCCCGCCGCCAGCGGCAGCCGCGGCGGGCAGCCGTCGACGACGGCGCCGACGCCGGGGCCGTGCGACTCGCCGAACGTCGTCACGCGGAACAGGCGGCCGAAGGTGCTGGACATGGTCACTCCATCCTTGGTCCGGAAACGGGGCGCGGCGGCGCCAGCCTTCGGCGCCGCCGCACGATGATGACAGAGGGCCGGCGAGC
>CAINDZ010000297.1 GCA_903847545.1 uncultured bacterium
ACCAGCGCCGGCGACGTGCGGCGCCTGATGCTGGGCGCCATGTTCGGGATGACCTACGTGGGCATGCCGCACATCTGGTACGGCGACGAGATCGGCATGGTCGGCGACAAGGACCCGGACTGCCGCCGACCGATGGACTGGCGCTACGAGGGTGACCCGCGCCGCAAGGCCCTGCGCGACTTCTACGGCAAGGTCACGCGCCTGCGCCGCGACACGCCGGTGCTGCGCCGGGGCTCGTTCACCGCGCTGCAGTCGGTGGGCAAGGGCTACCTCGTCGCACGCGAGTTGGACGGCAAGCTGGCGGTGGCCGCGTTCAACGCGGGGACGACGCCGGTCAGCTTCACGCTGTCGCAGGCGGCGCTCAAGGACCTGGCCGGCGCCGGCGCCCCGCTGGTGCTGCATGCCGAGGTGGGCCCGGAGCTGTTCCCGCAGGCGGCCGGCGCCAGTTTCAAGACGGGCGACAAGCTGGACCTCCGGGGCGGGGATGTGACCATCACCGTGCCGGCGCTAAGCGGCGCTATTTTGCTGAATTAGCGGAATTAGCTGGAATTTGGATCCAGATTTGTAGTAAGATCCGCTTGGCAAATCGTGTCCTCGGGAGTGGGGGGTGGCGCAAGCCACCCCTGTCCCGGGCAGCCGGCAGGCGCCCCGCGCGGGCGGTCGCCCGCCATGTGTGTCCGTCGCCCGTCGTCGTCGCCACCATGGCGTTCCTGCGGGTCAGCAGACAATTTCAGGAGGCAACCATGAAGAAGTTGATCACGCTCGCGATCATCGCCGTGGCGATGCTCGCCGCCGGCCAGTCCCTGGCCGCCATCGGTTGGGCCGGCAACGTGTGGCCCAACGCCGGCAGCCTGCAGGTCCCGACCGGGCCCTTCAGCGTCTACGTGCAGGTCTGGAAGGGCGGCGTCACCGACGCGCCGGGCCAGGGCGCGGGCATCACGGTCGACATGTCGGTCACGAACAACATCGGCGGCAGCTACAGCACGACCCTGACGTTCCAGGGCGACGTGGGCAGCAACGACGAGTACACCGCGCAGGTCCCGCAGTCGATGCTCGCGGGCGCCAGCACCGTGACCGTGGACTTCACGGCCACCGACACGACCGACGGCTCGACCTACACGTCGATCAACGACCAGGCCGGCCACACCGATCCCCTGACCTACAACGTCACCAACGTGCTGCCGAACGCGGTCGCCGTGACGTTCCAGGTCTGCATGAGCGGCGAGCCCACCAGCGGCGCGCCCTGCGTCATCGGCTCGGCTGCGCAGATCGGCGGCTGGGTCAACGGCGTCGCCATGACGCAGGTCAGCGGCGACCTCTACAACGTCACCGTGACCTTCCCCGCCGGCTCGAACCCCGCCTTCGAGTACAAGTACAAGAAGGACGGCTGCAGCAACTGGGAAGGCGCCAGCAACCGCCCCGTCGTGCTGCCCACCGACGGCACCACGGCCGTCACGCTGGCCACCGACAGCTGGAACAACCTGCCCCTGGGCTGCGGCGTGGGCCAGGTCCTCACGGCCAGCAAGACGGTGTGCTTCCAGGTGTGTGTCGATGCGGTCGGCACCGATGGCGGCGTGTGCGTGATCGGCGACCATGGCTACCTGACGAGCTGGGGCGCCGGCGTGCCGATGACCCAGGTCGCGCCCGGCCTCTACCAGGCTTGCGTGGTCTTCCCGGTCGGCATGGCCTGCCCGATCAACTTCGAGTACAAGTTCAAGAAGGACGGCTGCGCGACGTGGGAGAGCGTCGGCAACCGCCCGTTCACGGTGGACAACTCGACGGCTTCCGAAACCAACCTGACGCACACCTGGGACAACGGCGCGGGCACGTGCCTCGTGGTCCCGGCCGAGACGCAGAGCTGGGGCGGGCTGAAGAGCATGTTCCGGTAGTCGATCGCTGACACTGGTCGGCGCGCAGGAGGCCCGGGGCGACCCGGGCCTCCTTGTTTTTCCCCTGCGTCGGGCGTCGTCGTCCCAGGCGTCAGCGACCCGCGGCCGCGCCCTGCTCGACAAGCGCCAGGTAGCGCCGGGCGGCCTCGTGGCCGGGGCGCAGGCGCAGCGCCTCGTTCAGCGCCTGCCGCGCGCCCGCCAGGTCGCCCAGTCCGGCGCGACAGGCGCCCACCTCGGCCAGGCAGTCGGGCGCGTAGGCCGGTTGCAGGCGCATCGCGGCCTGCAGCGGCGCCTGTGCCTGGTCGAACTTTCCCTGCCAGCGCAGCGCCAGGCCCAGGTTGTAGGCGGCCTCGGCCGAGCCGTCGGCGCGGCGCCAGGCCTCGGCGGCCCACTTCTCGGCGGCGGGGAAGTCGCCGCGCCGCAGGTACTCGTTCGCCAGGTTCGAGGCGGCGGCTGCGCGCGGATCGCCCGGGGCGGCGCCCGGCCACCACGCCAGCACGGCCACCAGCACCAACAGCGCCATGGCCGCGCGTTCGCGTCGCCAGCCGCGCGCCGCGTCGAGGGCCATTCCCACCGCCGGGAACAGCAGCGGCGCCAGTCCCAGCCGGAAGCGCCCCATGACGAAGAACGCCACGATGGAGAACGCCAGCAGGGCGGCCGCCGCGGCCAGTGGCCAGGCCTCGGGTCGGCGACGGGCCGCCACGAAGCCGGCGATGGCCAGCGGCAGCAGCAGCCCGAACGAGAACGGCGACAGCGCGCGCAGGCCCCACGACGCGTCCTGGAACGCCTCCAGCGACACGGCGTCCATGACCTCGTGGCGGTCGACCAGCAGGCGTGCCTTGTGCGCGAGCAGGGAGGCGAAGCGGCCTGGACCCGCGCCGATGTCCGTCAGCGCGCGACCCAGCCAGAATCGCGACACGCCGGTGGGCGAGAGCTTGCGCCCGGTCGCCTGTTCGGCCAGCCGGCGGGCGTCCTGCTGCTCGTAGGCGGGGTCGCCGCGCCCGGGGACCAGCTCGCGGTACTGCCCGTTGGCGCCCTCGCCGTTGCCGATCCAGAAGTTCACACCCGCGTTCGACGTCGTCGGCAGCGGCGCGCCGCCCGCGTCGAGGTTGTGCAGCGCCACCGGCAGCAGGCAGAGCGCGAGCGCAGCCGCGAAGGCGCCCCACAAACGCCGGCGCGCGGCCCGGTCGCCGGCGCCGCGCCCCAGCGCCCAGGCGACGGGCAGGGCCAGGATGAGCGCGTTCTCGCGCAGCAGCGCCAGTGCGCCGACGGTCACGCCCGCCGCGGCGGCGCGCCGCCAGCCGTTGCGCGCGTCCGGGCGCGGCACCAGCCACCACAGGAGCGCCGCCGTCAGCAGCAGCGAGAACGAGGTCTTCTCGACCTGCAGGTCGTACCAGACGGCCGGGGCGTAGAGCGCCGCGAACAGCCCGGCGCACAGCGCGGCGCGCCCCGAGGCCAGCCGCCGCGTGGTCGACGTCACCAGCGCGGCCGCCACGGCCCCGCCCACGCACTGCAGCGCGCGCACCAGGTCGGGCACGTGGCCGAAAACCTTGTAGAGGGCGCCCAGCAGGTACGGGTAGAGCGGCGCCTGGAAGAACACCGTGCCGCGGTCGGACTGCCCCTGCGCCAGCCGCAGGCCCCAGGCGTCGAAGTGCGCCGCGTCCCCGAGCAGCACGTCATTCCACGCCGTGCCCCGCAACTGCGCCAGTGCCAGCAGCCGCACCGCCAGCGCCACCGCGAACACCGCGGCCACGCTGCCCGGCACGCGTCCCGCCCAGGGCACCCGCGCCCATGCCTGTCCAATCCGTCCCACGTTCCCTCCGCTAATTGCCGTTTCCTGCCGTCACCCTACTGCACGACGCCATCGACCACCACCCAAGGCTCCATC
>CAINDZ010000298.1 GCA_903847545.1 uncultured bacterium
CTACCGACACCTGGAGATGGGCAAGTCGCGGCGCCAGGCGGCCGTCGACGGCGTGCGCGAGATCGGGTTCGCCGTCATCGCCACCACCGTGGCGCTGGTGGCCGTGTTCATCCCGGTGGCCTTCCTGACCGGCAGCGTGGGACGGCTGTTCCGCGAGTTCGGCCTGACGCTGGCGTTCGCCGTGGCGCTGTCGGCGTTCGTGGCGCTGACGCTGACGCCGATGATGTGCTCGCGCATGCTGCGCCCGCTGCACGGCGGCTCGACCACCTGGGCGAGCCGCTCGTTCGACGCGTTCTTCGGCGGGCTGGACCGTCTCTACGCGCGCACGCTGGGGCTGGCCCTGCGTCAGCGCGTGGCGGTCATTCTCATCGGCCTGGCGATGATCGGCGGCATCGTCGTGCTGTTCCGCGGCCTGCCCGAGGAACTGGTGCCCACCGAGGACCGCGGCACCGCGTTCGGCATCATCACCGCGCCGGAAGGCGCCACGCTGGAGTACACCGACCGCTACATGCAGGCGGTGGAATCGCAGCTGCTGCCCCTGCCCGAGCGCAAGGGCCTGTTCTCGGCCACGGGCCTCGGGTTCGGCGGCCCCGGCCGCGTCACGAACGGCTTCGTCTTCCTGGCGCTCAAGCCGCGCGACGAGCGCGAGCGATCGCAGCAGGAGATCGTCGGGCAGATGTTCCCGCGGCTGCTGGGCATCCCCGGCGTGCTGGCCTTCCTGGTCAACCCGCCCAGCCTGGGCGGGCAGGGCACGTCGTCGGACATCTCGTACGTGCTGCAGGCGGACACCTACGAGGAGCTGGGCGCCGCCGTGGGCACCATGATGGCCTCGGCCTCGAAGCTGGGCTATCTGGTCAACCTGAACACCGACCTGCAGCTGAACAAGCCCGAGTTGCAGATCGCCATCGACCGCGAGCGCGCGGCGGGGCTGGGCGTGTCGGTGACCGACATCGGCTCGACGCTGGAGGCGTACCTGGGCGGGCGCGTGGCGGGCGACTTCAAGCGCGGCGCCAAGCAGTACGACGTCATCCTGCAGCTGAACGCGGCCGGCCGCACGACGCCCGACGTGATCGAGCAGATCTACGTGCGCGGCGCCGGCGGGCAACTGGTGCAACTGGCCAATGTGGTCAAGGTGCAGGAGGCGGCCTCGGCGAAGGAGCTGAACCACTTCAACCGCGTGCGCTCGGCGACCATCACCGCCAGCCTGGCCCCCGGCACGGGCCTGGGACAGGCGCTGGACGACCTGGACGCCATCTGGCGCAACGAGCTGCCCAGGACGGTCAAGCGCGACCTGTCCGGCGCCTCGCGCGAGTTCCGGGACTCGAAGAACACGCTGCTGTTCATGTTCGCGCTGGCGCTGGTCTTCATCTTCCTGGTGCTGGCGGCCCAGTTCGAGAGCTTCGTGGACCCGATGACGATCCTGCTGTCGGTGCCGCTGGCGGTGTTCGGGGCGCTGCTTTCGCTGAAGATATTCGGGCAGTCGCTGAACATCTTCTCGCGCATCGGGCTCATCATGCTGATCGGGCTGGTGACCAAGAACGCCATCCTGATCGTCGAGTTCGCCAACCAGCTGCGGTCCCAGGGCCGCGACGTGGTCAAGGCGGTGACCGAGGCCTCGGTGATCCGGCTGCGGCCGATCCTGATGACCTCGTTCTCGACCATCTTCGGCATCCTGCCCATCGCCATCGGGCTGGGCGCGGGCGCCGAGTCGCGCCGCCCCCTGGGCATCGCGGTGGTGGGCGGCGTGCTGTTCTCGACGTTCCTGACCCTGCTGGTGGTGCCGGTGGTGTACTCGCTGCTGGCGCGGTTCACCAGCGCCGTGCGCGGCGGCGAGGACGAGGATGGGAGCGGGGCGACCGGGGCCCCGACGGAGGTCGCCGCGGGCCATTAACTCGGGTTTCGTCACCGGCCGCGGTGTGCTAGTTTTCCGGGGATATGGGATCGCCCACACCGGAGGTGCACCGTGAGCCTCGAGACGACCGAAGCCCGCGTGGCCGAGTTCCAGCAGCAGCTGCGGGCCGGCATTCCCGACGCGTTGCCGCCACGGCCGGCGGAGGACCCTGCGATCAGCCGGGCCCCCCGCAGGCCGTTGACGCTTGACGACCGCCAGAAGCGCCTGGCCGTCCGCAACGCGCTGCGGTACTTCCCCGAGCGCCTGCACGCCGAGCTGGCCCCCGAGTTCGCGGCCGAGCTGGCGCAGTACGGCCACATCTACATGCACCGCTTCCGGCCCGCGTACGCCATGCACGCGCGCCCCCTGTCGTGGTACCCGGCCGCCAGCCGGCAGGCCGCCGCCATCATGCTGATGATCCAGAACAACCTGGACCCGGCCGTGGCGCAGCACCCGTACGAGCTGGTCACCTACGGCGGCAACGGCGCGGTCTTCCAGAACTGGGCGCAGTACCTGCTGACGATGCGGTACCTGTCGCGCATGACCGACGAGCAGACGCTGCCGGTGTATTCGGGCCACCCGCTGGGCCTGTTCCCCAGCCACCCGGACGCGCCGCGCGTGGTCGTGACCAACGGCATGGTCATCCCCAGCCACTCGCGGGTCGAGGACTACGCGACGATGTACGCCCTGGGCGTCTCGAACTACGGGCAGATGACCGCCGGCAGCTACATGTACATCGGGCCGCAGGGCATCGTGCACGGCACGACCATCGCCATCCTGGGCGCCGGGCGCCTGTACCTGGACCTGCCGCCGGACGCGCCGTCGCTGGCGGGCCGCGTCTACCTCAGCAGCGGCCTGGGCGGCATGAGCGGCGCGCAGGGCAAGGCCGCGGTCATCGCCGGCTGCGTGGGCGTCATCGCCGAGATCAACCCCGCCGCCGTCGCCAAGCGCCGGGCCCAGGGCTGGGTGGACGAGGTCTACACCTCGCTGCCGGAGCTGCTCGACCGCGTGCGGCGCGCGCGGACGGGCGGCGAGGCCGTGGCCATCGCCTACCAGGGCAACATCGTCGACCTGTGGGAGGCGCTGGCCGACAGCGACGTCACGATCGACCTGGCCAGCGACCAGACCAGCCTGCACATCCCCTACACCGGCGGCTACTACCCGGCAGGGCTCACGTTCGAGGAGAGCAACGCGATGATGGCGAGCGACCCGGACGGCTTCCGCGCCCGGGTGAAGGACTCGCTGCGCCGTCACCTGGCGGCCATCGACCGCTGCGCCGCGCGCGGCACCCGGTTCTGGGACTACGGCAACGCGTTCCTGCTGGAGTGCGACCGCGCCGGCTGCGACGTGGCGCGCGGGGACGGCGGCTTCCGCTACCCCAGCTACGTCGAGGACGTGATGGGGCCGTCGTGCTTCGACTACGGGTTCGGCCCGTTCCGCTGGGTGTGCACCAGCGGCGACCCCGCCGACCTGGCCATGAGCGACCGCATCGCCGAGGAGGTCATCGAGATCATGACCGCCAAGGCGCCGGCGCAGACGTCGCAGCAGTACCGCGACAACCTGCGCTGGATCCGGCAGGCCGGCGTCAACAACCTGGTGGTCGGCTCGCAGGCGCGCATCCTCTACTCGGACGCCGAGGGCCGGCGCGCCATCGCCGCGGCCTTCAACCGCGCCATCATGCGCGGCCAGATCTCGGCGCCCATCGTGATCGGCCGCGACCACCACGACGTGTCGGGCACCGACAGCCCCTATCGCGAGACGGCGAACATCCGCGACGGGTCGATGTTCTGCGCCGACATGGCCGTGCACAACTTCCTGGGCGACGGCTGCCGGGGGGCCACGTGGGTGTCGCTGCACAACGGCGGCGGCGTGGGCTGGGGCGAGGTCATCAACGGCGGCTTCGGTATGGTGCTGGACGGCAGCGCGGACGCCGACCGCCGCCTGCACCAGATGCTGCACTGGGACGTGAACAACGGCGTCGCGCGCCGCGCGTGGGCGCGCAACGAGGGTGCCGAGTTCGCCATCCGCCGCGCCATGGACCAGGAGCCGGGCCTCACTGTGACCATGCCCGTGCACGCGGATGACGACCTGGTCGACCGGGCCGTGGACGCAGCCTTTGAGGCGGGAAAGGGATGATGGACGCGCAGCCGGAAAAGCTTCCCCGCCCCCGCGTGGCCGCCCTGGACGACATCCTGGGCGTGCCGTTCCGCGTGCTGGACGACGGCCTGGTGCGCGTGGTCGACTACATGGGCGACGATGCGGCGATCGTGCAGGC
>CAINDZ010000299.1 GCA_903847545.1 uncultured bacterium
CGCACGGCCTCCTCGCCGTTCTCGGCGATGTCGACGGCGATGCCGATGCGCCGCGCCAGGTTCCGCACGACCACCTGGTTGAACTTGTTGTCCTCGGCCACCAGCGCCCGCAGGCCGTAGTCGGGCAGCTCGGTCGCCTCGGCGACCGGGGCCGCGACCGGCTTCTCGCAACGCGTCAGGCTCAGCAGGACGGTGAACGTCGAGCCCTTGCCCTCGGTCGACTTCACGGAGATGTCGCCGCCCATCATCCGCGCCAGCTGCCGGCTGATGGCCAGGCCCAGGCCCGTGCCGCCGTAGCGGCGCGTCGTCGAGTTGTCGGCCTGCTCGAACTGGCGGAACACGGCCCCGAGCCGGTCGGCCGGGATGCCGATGCCGCTGTCGCGGATCTTCAGCTCGATGTTGCAGCCGTCCGCGAAGTCGCCCGCGCGGCAGGTCACGCGCACGCCGCCGCGCTGCGTGAACTTGATGGCGTTGCCGACCAGGTTCAGCGCCACCTGGCGCAGCCGCGTGGGATCGCCCAGGTAGTGGCCGCGCACGCTCGGGTCGACGTCCAGGACCAGGTCGATGCCCTGGTTGTCGGCCGAGGTCTTCAGCAGCGAGTGGATGTCGCCCAGCACCTGCTCCAGGTCGACGGGCACCGACTCGAGGGCCAGCGTGCTGGAGGTGATCTTCGAGTAGTCGAGGATGTCGTTGATGATGTTCAGCAGCGACTCGACCGACCGCGTGATGATGTGCAGGTGCTCGCGCTGCTGCGGGTCCAGGTCGGTGGCGGCCAGCGTCTCGGCCATGCCCAGCACGCCGTTCATCGGCGTGCGGATCTCGTGGCTCATCGTCGCCAGGAACTGGTCCTTGGCCTTGTCGGCCAGGCGCGACTGCGCCAGTTCGATCTTCAGCTCGGACACCTGCGTCAGGCGGCGCAGCACGCCCAGAAAGAACACGGGCAGCACCACGATCCCGATGAACAGGCCGATGCCCACGTTCAGGTGCGTGCTCCAGTACTCGTCGAACAGGAGCAGCGACCCGAAGCCCAGGCTGCCGGCCGCGATGCCCACCAGCAGGAAGCGTTCGCCGAAGCGGATGCCGTTGCCGATGATGACCCAAAGGATGATCGGGTAGAACGACGCGACCTTGCCCCCGCCCAGGTGCATGAAGAAGGTCATGATGCCCAGGTCGGCCAGCAGCGTCACGTAGCGCCGGCGCGGCCAGCGGAACGGGTGGCGCCGCACCATCGCGTACCAGGCCGTGGAGAACACGAGATAGCCGATGATGGTGGCCAGGCCCTCGATCAGCGTCACGCTGTGGTCGAGCCCCTGGTGCAGGCCGATGCCGGTGAAGACCAGGAACGAGATGAGGCAGATGGCGACGCGCGCGCGGCTCTGCGCGGCTTCCTCGTCGATGGCAATGTCTCGCGTCTCGGGCGAGGAGACCATCGTGACCCCGGGCGAAGGTGTCGGGTGGCAATACTGACCGTTGCCGTACGTTTTCGGCACGGCGGCGCCCGGGCTTGACCGCAAACCGCTGGGAAAAAGGCTGAAAACGCGCTATCGCCTGAGGAATCCCTTACTCAGGCGCCGCCGTCCACGACAGCGTCGTCGGGGATGGACCGGACCTCGCCCGGGGCCGCCTCAAGGCGCACCTCGCCCCGGAGGACCACCCGCCGCCCGAAACGGACATCGCCCCGCACGACAAGGCGGCTGCAATCGACCAGCGACGGTGCGCCGTGCGGGAAGCGGAGCTCGAGGTCGTCGACGAAGCGGTAGCAGGCCGGGTCGAGGTCGATGACGGGCGTGGGCAGGGTGCGCCGCGGGTTCGGGACGACCCGGTGGTCGGCTCCCAGGACGAAGTTGTCCGAGCGCACGCTCAGCAGGTCGCTGGTGTGCTTGATCGGGGCGAACCGCGTGCGCGGCACGCGCAGCGCCGAGGCGCCGGCGAAGGTCTCGATGGCCGCCCCCATCGCCGTCTCCAGCTGGTACACCGCCGGCGAGGCGCCGTCGCGCGGGTCGAGCGTCTTGCGGTTGCGGATCATCGGCAGGCGCATGATCCCCCCCGCCTCGCGCAGCAGCGCGTCCAGCGCGCGCAGGTCGAGCCACAGCGTGTTGGTGTTGAAGTAGCGGTGGCGCCGGATGTCCTGGAAGGCCGCCTCGTCCGCCGGCGGGCACTGGGCGACCTCGCGCAGCAGCAGCCGGCCGTCGTGGCGGCGGGCCAGGTGGCCGCCCTTGCGGTCGGCCTCGGTGCGGTCGGCCACCTCCATCACCAGCGGGGCGCCGCTGCCGACGACATGGCCCAGGATCACCGGGTCGATGGTGGCGCCGAGGTGGTCGGCGTTGGAGACGAACGCCCAGCGGTAGCCCGCGGCCAGCAGCTGCGCCAGCAGGCCGCTCGTCTGCAGCGCCGTGTACAGGTCGCCGTGCCCCGGCGGGCACCAGGCCAGGTCGGGGTCGGCCGGCCACTCGGCCGGGCGCAGGTCGTCGGCGCGCACCTTGGGCACCTTGTGCTGCAGGAAGTCCAGCGGCAGCCCGCCGCCCGGCAACGGCTGCCCGGCCAGCCGCGCCAGCGAGTCCTCGCGCGTGCTGAAGCTGTTCATCAGCAGCAGCGGCACGTCGGCCGCCCGCGCCTGCCGCGCGATGATGTCCAGGAACGTGAGCCCGTCCTTGACCGTCAGCAGCGACTTCGCGCGCGCGAGGCCCATGCCGGTGCCGAGCCCGCCGTTCAGCTTGAGCATGACCGTGTGCCGCAGCGCCGCCTGCCCGTCCGCGGCCAGCGCGGGGTCGAGCCGATCGGCATCCGGGATGCCGTCGGCGGGCAGCAGGTCGGCCTCGGGCAGGAGCCCGGTGTGGCCCTCGGCCAGCTGCGCGTAGTAGTGTGCGAAGGTGCGGATGGCGATCTCGGGCAGGCCCTCGCGGCGCATCAGCGTCTCGAAGGGGGCGAAGTCGGCGTTCACGCTCATCGGCACGCTCCGGTCCGGTTCCGGGTGGTTGGTTCCAGCCTATACGGATCGGCGGCAACTGGCGATGCTGAAGTGGCGCTCGCGGGCGCGGAGGCACGATGACCTGGCAGGACCTCGACGGACACGAACTGCGAGTCGACCGCTGGCCGCCGGATGCCCCCGGCGGCCTGCAGGCCTGGGACGCCGCGGACGCCTACCTGCTGCAGCAGTGGCGGGAGGCCGCCCCGCTCCCCGGGGCGCGGCTCCTGCTTGTGGACGACGCCTGGGGCGCCCTGGCCGTGCCCCTGGCCCGGGCCGGCGTGGAGGCCGTCTCGTGGGGGGACTCGCACCTGGCGGCTCTGGCCCTGGCCGCCAACCTGCGGCGGGCCGGGCTGCCCGCTGATGCGGTGCCCTTCGTGCCTGTGGTTGCGCCTCCAGGCGGGCCGTTCGACACGGCGCTGCTGCGCCTGCCCAAGGGACTCGACACGCTCGAGGACACTCTCCGGCGCCTGATTCCCGCCCTGGCCCCCGGCGCCCGGGTCTTGGCGGGCGGCATGATCAAGCACACGCCCACGCGCGCCTGGCGCCTGCTGGAAGAATACCTGGGCCCCACGCCGACCACGCTCGGCTGGAAGAAGGCGCGGGTCGGCGTGGCCACGTTCACGAACCCCGCCACGCGGCCGCCGGCACCATGCCCGTCCTACACCGTGCCCGCGGACCGTCTCGAGCTGCACGGAGCCCCCGGCGTGTTCGGCGGCGGTCGCCTGGACGGCGGCGCGGCGCTGCTGTTGCGCCACGTGCCGGCGACCGGGGCAGCGTTGGCCGCGGCCGACCTCGGCTGCGGCGACGGCGTCCTGGCCCTGGCGCTGGCGCGTCGCTGCCCGGTCGCCACCGTGCTGGCTGTCGATGCGTCGCACCGCGCCGTGGCGTGCGCCGCGTCTAGCCTGGCGCTCAACTTCCCGGACGCGGCCGACCGGGCGCGCGTCACGCTGCGCGTCGCCGACGGGCTGGCCGACGTCGTGCCGGCATCGCTCGACCTGGTGCTGTGCAACCCTCCCTTCCACGAGGGGCACGCCGTGGCCGA
>CAINDZ010000300.1 GCA_903847545.1 uncultured bacterium
CGCCTGGTTGCCGCGGCAGGTCAGGCCGGTCAGCGTCGCCGTGGCGCCGCCGGTCACCTGCAGGCCGCCGCCGTACATGAACATCGAGGCCGCCGTCTTGCCGTTGTCGGCGAACGTCGTCCCGTTCACCGACAGCGTGCCTCCGGTGTGGTACAGCCCGCCGCCGCCGGTCTTGGCGGTGTTGCCCGAGAAGGTGCCGCCGGTCACGGTGGCCGTCGAGGTCGACGCCTGCCCGCCGATCCACGCGCCGCCGCCCAGCTCCAGCCCGGCATGGCCGCTGACCGTGCAGTTGGCCAGGTTCACGTTCGTGTCGGCGGCGTAGATGCCGCCGCCCTTGGCGAGGTAGCCGGCGGTGGTCGTCACCGGCACGTTGTCCTTGATCGTGCAGCCGGTCAGCGTGGGCGCGCCGCCCAGGATGAAGACGCCCGCGCCATAGGTGCCGCCGTTCCCCGAGATCTCGCAATCCTGGAGCGTCGCCGACGAGCCCGTCATCAGCACGCCGCCGCCGCAGCCGAGCTGGGCGGCGCTGCCGACGTTGTTGCCGTGCACCTTCAGGTTGCGCAGGATCGGCGAGACCTGGTTCAGCAGCACGCCGCCGGCGCAGCGCGTGCCCGGCGCGATGATCGACATGTTCTGCCCGCTGCCGCCCGAGACGTCGAAGCCGTCCACCTCGGTGGTTTGCGTGATGGTGCCCGCGAACGTCAGCGCCACACCGCCGTTGCCGAGAACCGTCGTGCGGCCCGAGGCCAGGTTGCGCGTCGTGTAGCCCGGGTTGTAGCCGCCGAAGACCTTCAGGCCCTTGCCGAACACCGTGAACGGGCCGGTCAGCGTCGTGCTGCCCAGGATCTTGACGGTGTCGCCGGCCGCCGCGCAGTTCATGGCGTCGAACAGCGTCGGGAATTCCTGCGGGAATTGCTGCACGTTGTCGCCGAGGGCGCGCAGCAGGTTGACGCGGCCGAACCCGAGCTTGCCCGCGTAGGCGGGGTTCAGGGCGTCGATGTTGTCGGCGCTGGACTGGATGATCGCCGCGACCTGCGTCGAGGTCCAACCGGGATGCCCGGACCACAGCAGCGCGCAGGCGCCGGCCGTGATGGGGCTCGAGAAGCTGGTGCCCTGCGTCGACGTGTAGCCGTGCGCGCTCGTGACGTGGTCGAACGACGTCGTGTAGATGCCCTCGCCGGGCGCCGAGATGTCGACCCAGGTCCCGTAGCTGGAGAACGAGGTGCGCGCGTCGCCGGCGCCGGTGGCCGCCACGGCCAGGATGCGGTCGTCGGCCAAGCCCTGCACGTAGCCCGCGACCTCGTCGTTGTCGTTGCCGGCCGCGACGCAGATGATCAGCCCGGCGTTGAGCGCCGAGGTGACGGCGGACCCGAGGGCCGTGATGTACCCGGTGCCCGAGGAGATGTTGATGACCTTCGCGCCGTTGTTGCGCGCGTACATGATGCCCGTCGCCAGCGCGGCCATGTAGTTCACGCCGGTGCCGCTGGCGTCCAGCGCGCCCACGCGCACAGGCAGGATCTTGCAGCCGGGAGCGATCGCCGCGACGCCGATGCCGTTGCCCGTCAGCGGGGCGATGCAGCCCGACACCATCGTGCCGTGGCCGCCGAAGTCCATCGGGTCGTTGTCCGTCAGCTCGGCATCCTCGCCGGGATAGACGTTGGAGACGGGCACGTTCACGAAGTCCCAGCCGCGGATGTCGTCGATGAAGCCGTTGGCATCGTCGTCGACGCCGAACGTCCCGTAGTACTCTTCCCAGTTCGTCGCGATGGCGCCGTTGACCTTGTCGGGATGCGGGCCGCCCAGGTCCGGGTGCAGCCAGTCGACGCCGCTGTCGAGCACCGCCACGACAACGTTCGAGTCGCCCAGCGTCTGCGACCAGCCGCCGATGGCGCGCGTGTCGCCGCCGCCCATCGACATGTTGCGAAGGTGCCACTGGCTCGTCAGGTCGTTGGGCAGGTAGGCCGTGCCGTCCACCTCGACGGCCAGGTCGGACTCGGCGGTCTCGACCTCCGGCAGCCGCAGCAACTCGGCGATGACGGCAGCGTTGCCGGAGGCGTCACCGTGCTCGAGCAGGTAGTAGCGCGCGAAGTCGGCGCGGCTCGCCGCGTCGAGCGCCTTCCCGGGCTGCGCGCCGAACAGCGGCGCCAGCGCTGCGGCGCCGTGGCGCTGCAGCACGCCGTCCAGGCCGCCCACGCCCGTCTGCAGTCCCGCCTTCGACATGGTGACGACCGGGGTCATGCCCGGCCGGAAGCCGATGACCACGCGACCGGTCACCGGAACGGGAGCCTTGGCCAGGGCCGGCTGCGGCAGGACCAACCCTGCGCAAAGGATGACCGCGAGCGCGAGCGACAACGCAGGCTTCTTCATGAACACTCCATGCGAGCTGAGGGAGTCCGGGCATTGAATACGGGCGCCATCCAACGTAAGATTGTAGCGCAAAGGTGACAAAAAATCAATAACCAGCATCACTTCCCGGTTGGGCCGGCCGCGCCCGACCTGCCGGGGGATTGGAGCCGGATCCCGTGGCCACCCGGGCAGTGCTGTTCCTCGAACCGTGGGATGACGGCTCCCATCGCGCCTTCCGCGAGGGGCTGCTGGCCCACTCGCACCACCGCTACACCGTCCACACGCTTCCCGGTCGTTTCTGGAAGTGGCGCATGAGGGCGGCGGCGGCATGGTTCGCCGACCGGCTGAACGAGCAGCCGCCGGCGGCCAACGTCATCCTGACGACGGGCTTCCTGAACGTCGCCGACCTGCGCGGCCTGCTGCGCCCGCCGCTGGACCGCCTGCCGGTCATCCTCTACATGCACGAGAACCAGCTGACCTACCCGCTGAGCCCGCTCGAGGAGTTCGACTTCCACTTCGGGTTCACGAACATCATCAGCTGCCTGGCGGCCGACCGCGTCGTGTTCAACTCGGCGTGGCACCGCGACCTCTTCCTGGACGCCATTCCCGCGTTCCTCAACCGCATGCCCGAGGCCGTGCCCAGGGATGTCCCGGCGCGCATCCGCGCCCGCAGCGAGGTCGTGCCCGTGGGGCTCGAGCGCCCGCCGCTGCCAGCCAAGCATTTCCCGCAGTACCGCGGCGGCCGCTGCGAACCGGAGGCGGGCCCGCGCTGGCCGCGCGGCGAGCGCCCGCTGCTGTTGTGGAACCACCGTTGGGAGTTCGACAAGCGCCCGGAGATGTTCGCCGCCGCGCTGAATGAGCTGCTCGACCGCGGGCTCGATTTCGACGTCGCGCTGCTGGGCGACCCGGCCGGCAGGGAGTCGGTTTTCGCCAGCGTGGCCGAGCGGCTCGGGCCGCGCTGCCGCGCCTTCGCGTGGATCCCCGAGCGCCGCACCTACGAGGCGTGGCTCGCGGCCGCCGACATCGTGGTCAGCTGCGCGGCGCAGGAGTACTTCGGCATCTCGGTGGCCGAGGCGATCCACGCCGGCGCCTATGCGGTGCTGCCGCGCGGGCAGGTGTACCCGGCGCTGTACGGGCCGGCGTGCAAGGGGCGCCATTTCTATGACGACCAGGAGGGGCTGGTCGAGTTGCTGGCCGGACTGGTCGCCGGGGACGCGCACGGGCACGTCTGCGGCCTGGACCAGGTGGCCGACGCCTGCGTCTGGAGCCGGGTGGCCCCGCAGTTCGACACCCTGGTGGCGGCCTGTGAGGCCAAGCCGGGACGTTGAGGGGCCCCGCGGCCCGGCCCTGCGGTCGCCGCCGGCCGGCCCCGCCTCCCAGCCGCCCGGCCCGGCCCTGCCGCCGGCCGGTCAAAAGGGTTGGCGCGAGGGTGCCGCAGGCCGTATTTATTGCCGGGGACGCCGACCATCGGTCGGCGCGTCCGGTCATGTCCCGACATCTCCCGCATCCGGCGGCCCCCGAGGCTGCCCGACAGGATTACGCGTGAACGACGGCGGCTCGAGGCCCCAGAACGACAACAACGGTGGCCAACCCGGCAACGGGAGCCAGGAAGCCGGCGGCGGCCAGGGTGGCCGTCCGGCCGGCGAGCGCGGCGACCGTCCCGAGCGCGGCCCGCGCGGCGGCTCGCGCCTGCGCGGCACCGGGCGCGAGACCGGGCGCATCAGCCGGGTGCCTGCCGAAGGGCGCGAGCGCGGGGGATCCTCCGGCGGTGGCGGTGGCGGTGGCCGTGGTCGCGACCGTGGTCGCGACGGCTACCGCGAC
>CAINDZ010000301.1 GCA_903847545.1 uncultured bacterium
GGCGCCCACGGCGGCGTCCCAGTCGGCGCGGTAGCCGATCTTGTAGCCGACGATGACGTCGGGCCCGTTCTCGCGGTACGGCCCGCGGTACACGTCCTCGGCCGCCCACAGCTCGGTGATGGCTTCCTGGCCGCCGCGCCCCTCGTCGGGCAGGCCGCGCAGCCGGTCGACCAGCTCGCGCTTGAGCGCGGCGGCTTCGGACGGTTCCACGCAGCCCTGGTGCTCGCGACCCTTGATGTTCAGGTAGAAGCCGGCCAGCCCGTTCGTGTAGGCGCGCGTGCGCGGCCAGTCGATGTCGCCCACCTCGAAGCGCGCGCCTTCGGGAATGATCGGCAGCGGGCCGGCGGCAGGGTCGGACTTCAGGAAGAGGTAGCCGTTCGCGCGGAACCACGCGTTGAGGTTCACGCCGCGCTGGAACTGCTTGAAGCCGTGGTCCGAGGCCACCAGCAGCACGTCGCCCTTGCGCAGCTTCGCGCGCGTCTCGCCCACCAGCGCGTCGGCGCGCCGGTACAGGTCCAGGATGGCGTCCTTGTGCTTCTCGACGTCCTTGCCGCGGTTGGCCGGGTGCTCGGGGTCGAGGTAACGGAAGAACATGTGCTGGATGCGGTCCGTGGCGTCGAACACGACCGACACGACGCCTTCGGGCGTGCGGTCGAGCGCGTGCAGGAACTGCGTGCGCCGCTCCTCGTGGATGGCGTAGGCCTGCTCCAGGAACGCCTGCTCGTCGATGACGCGCTCGTTCAGCGCCCACGTGTCTTCCGCAAGGCCGAGCGTGGCGTACGGTCCGTGCAGCTTCGCCAGCGCGATCGCCAGGTGCGGCGGGTTGCTGATGGGCACGGCGGGCTTCGCGGGGTCGATGTGCAGCGGCGTCACGTAGAACGTGAACCGCGGCGCGAAAGACGTCACCCGCACGCGGCAGATGCCGTGAGCCTTCTGCGTGCCCTTGCCGAAGCCGACGCCGATCCAGTCGGAGTACTCGTCGGGACCCAGCGTGAACGTCTCGCCGCCCAGGGTGAACGTGGCTTTCGCCGCGGCACGGTCCAGCTTGACGGTGATCGTCGCCACCAGCGCGCCCTTGCCGTCGGGCGCATCAGGCCCCGGCAGCGCGCCCGTGAACGCGCCTTCGCCCTTGCCCGGCGCCAGCAGCAACCGCACGCCGCCCGTGGTGGCGCCGGCATCCTCGCGCGCGCCCGCCGCGAGCGGTTCGCGGAACTCGGTGAACGTCCCCTGCGTGCCGCGCAGGTCGGGCACGCACATCGCCGACAGCAGCTTGCCGCCGAAGCGGTCGGGCGGGAACGTGATCGGCACGCGCAGGATGCTGGTGGCCACGCCCGCCTCGGCGCAGGTGGTCCAGAACGGCTTGCTGCGCTTGAGCGACTCGAACGGGTGTGCGCGCGAGGGCAGCGCCAGCGGCCGCAGCCTGCGCGCGGGCGCATTGCGCAGCCGCGTCGACGACAGCGTCGGCAGGTGCGTGAACTTGTCGCGCGTCAGGAAGTCGAAGATGTTGTGGCCCGACGCGTCGACACCGGTGGCGAACGTTGACCAGCCCACCGGCGACATCGCCGGCCAGGTGGTTCCCAGCGGGCGGTACGTGCCCTCGCGACGCAGCTGGTCCAGGTGCGGCAGCTGTCCTTCATCCATCCCGCGGCGCGCCAACCCCGGGTCCAGGCCGTCGAGCCCCAGCACGACCACGCGCCGCGCCTTGGCGCCCTTGCGCCGACC
>CAINDZ010000302.1 GCA_903847545.1 uncultured bacterium
ACCGGCAGGTTCAGCGCCCGCGCGGGCCGCTCGCTGAGGCACGCCACCAGCCGGCCCAGGTCCAGCAGCCCGGTCCGCACAAGATACGTGATCCCGACGGCCAGCGCGGTCTCCAGGCCGATCACGCCGAACGGCGCCTGGTCGAACTGGTACTCCTTCTCGGTGGCCGTGTGCGGCGCGTGGTCGGTGGCGATGGCGTCGATGGTCCCGTCCGCCAGGCCCTCGGCGATGGCGGCCAGGTCGTCGGCCTCGCGCAGGGGAGGGTTCGTCTTGAACAGCGGCGACCAGTCACGGCACCGCGCGTGGTCCAGGCTGAAGTGGTGCGGCGTCGCCGCGGCAGTCACGCGCACGCCCTCTGCCTTGGCGCGGCGGATGATCGCGACCGCGCCCTTGGTCGACACGTGTGCCACGTGCAGGTGGCCCTTCGACGCGCGCGCCAGCTCGATGTCGCGGAACAGCGCCGCATCCTCGGCCGCGCGCGACATGCCGGCCAGGCCCAGCCGCGTGGCCCAGTAGCCTCCGTGCATCACGCCGCGCCCGGAGATGCTCTGGTCCTCGGGGTGCGTGATGACGGGCACGCCGAGCATGCCCGCGTACTTGAGCGCGTTGCCCAGCAGGTTGCCGTTCGTCACGGGGGCCATGTCGTCGGTGAAGCCGACCGCGCCGGCCGAGACCATGTCGCCGAACTCGGTCATGGCCTCGCCGCGACGCCCGGGGCTGACGGCGCCCGTCGGGAACACCCGGCACAGGCCGGCCTCGCGGCCGCGGTCGATCAGGTAGCGCACCAGGCCCGAGTTGTCGACCGCCGGGTCCGTGTCCGGCATCGTCACGACCGCCGTGTAGCCGCCGGCCGCCGCCGCGCGACAACCGGTGGCCACGGTCTCCTTCTCCTCGTTGCCCGGTTCGCGGAAGTGGACCGACAGGTCGACCAGCCCCGGCGCGCAGACCAGGCCGCCGCCGTCCAGCACCGGGATGCCCTCGAGCGCCGGCGCCCCGGCGCCGAGCGCCTCGATGCGCCCCTTGCTGACGTGCAGGAAGCCCGGCCCCTTCGCGAGCACGCCGTCGCGGCACAGCTTCACGTTGGCGACCACGAACTCCGCGGGAATCCGCTCCCAGCTCCACTCCATGTCGGTCCTCTTTCGCCGGCCGCGCGCGGCCGCGTCGGTCAGGCCTGGGCCGCGGCCGGGGCCAGGGCCCCAGGGTCGCCGCCGGACAGCAGGTAGATCAGGGCCATGCGCACGGCCACGCCGTTGGCCACCTGGTCGAGGATCACCTGGCGGGGCCCGTCGGCCACCTCGCTGGCGATCTCCACGTCGCGGTTCATGGGCCCGGGGTGCATGATGAACGCCTCGGGCTTCAGCTTCTTCACCACGTCGGCGCTGATGCCGTACATGCGGTGGTACTCGCGGTTGCTCGGGAACGAGCGGCTGGCATGCCGCTCCAGCTGGATGCGCAGCACGTTCAGCACGTCGGCGTCGGC
The DNA here is from genome assembly GCA_903847545.1 of uncultured bacterium. GTDB lineage: Bacteria > Krumholzibacteriota > Krumholzibacteriia > LZORAL124-64-63 > LZORAL124-64-63 > CAINDZ01. The sequence goes on from CAINDZ010000302.1 coordinate 1,481, forward strand.
CACCGCGCGCATCAGGTCGTACTCCACCCGCACGCCCAACTTGTCGAGCCCCGACGGCACCATCGTCGGCGGCCCGCACACCGTCACCTCGGCGCCCAGCTTGGTCAGGCCCCAGATGTTCGAGCGCGCGACGCGGCTGTGCGTGATGTCGCCGATGATCGTCACCTTGCGCCCGCGCAGGTCGCCCAGCCGCTGGCGCATGGTCATGATGTCGAGCAGGCCCTGCGTGGGGTGCTCATGCGCGCCGTCGCCGGCGTTGATCACCGAGCAGGCCAGCACGTTCGCCAGGTAGCGCGCCGCCCCCGAGGAACTGTGCCTGATCACGAGCATGTCGATCTTCATCGCCGCCAGGTTCTCGGCGGTGTCGCGCAGGGTCTCGCCCTTGGACAGGCTGCTGGTGGCCGTGGAGAAGTTGACGATGTCGGCCGACAGGCGCTTCTCGGCCAGCTCGAAGCTGATGCGCGTGCGGGTGCTGGGCTCGTGGAAGAAGTTGACCACCGTGCGCCCGCGCATGATGGGCACCGAGCGCACGGGACGGTCGAAAACGGCGCGGAAGCGCGAGGCGATGTCGATCACGCCGAGGATCTCCTCGGCCGCCAGATCCTCCAGGCCAAGGACATCCTTGCTGCGCAGGATCATGCCTCGCCCACCTCCCCGACGATGACCTCGAGCTTGCCGTCGAATTCCTCGACCTTGACCTTGATGATCTCGCGCTGCGACGTCGGCACGTTCTTGCCGACGAAGTCCGGGCGGATCGGCAGCTCGCGATGGCCGCGGTCGATCAGCACCGCCAGGCGGATGGCCTGCGGGCGTCCCCAGTCCATGATCACGTCCAGCGCGGCGCGCACCGTGCGGCCGGTGTACAGCACGTCGTCGACCAGGATGATGATCTTCTCGTTCACGTCGAACGGCATCTCGGTGGACGACACCTTCGGCGACGGCCCGAGCTTGCTGAGGTCGTCGCGATAGAACGTGATGTCCAGCGCCCCCTGCGGCACGTCGATGTTCTCGACCCGCCGCAGCGCCTCGGCCAGCATGCGCGCCAGCGACACGCCGCGCCGCTGCACGCCCAGCAGCACCAGGTTGTCGACGCCCTTGTTCGCCTCGATGATCTCGTGCGCCATCCGCTCGAGCGCCCGGTTCATCTCCTTGGCGTTCATGATGACGGCTTTTTCGCTGAAGTTCATGCGCGTCCCTCTGGCTCGTTGGCGACCGGGCAGACCCAAAAAAAAGCGTGCCCTGCTGGTCACGCTGTCCCGGGCACACGGCTCCCGGCGGGTCGGTTTGGTGTCATCGCACGTCGTTCCTGGCGTGGACCGCGCGGAATGTAGCAGCGCAGCCTCATTGGCAGCAAGGGGTTTCTCGGTCGGCACCTTCGCCGCCCGTACTGAGTGGTGTTTTCAATTGATTTTTTGATCTCATGCCGGCAGGTTCCTTGCATACCCCTGCTCTTCGGTAGGAGTCGTCGTCAATCCAGGGAGGAAGCATCCATGACGAGGAAGAACATGCTGGTCGCCAGCCTTTCACTTTGCCTGCTCACCTATGCGACAGGCACGGCCCACGCCACCAGCGGCATCAAGAACGCCTGGAAGACGCGCTACGCAACCGCCTGCGCCACGCTGCGGACGGCCGCCGACCAGTGCCTCATCTGCCACACCAGCAGCAACGCCGACATCGACAACCTGAACGCCTACGGCACGCTCCTGATGAACAACAACCGCAACTACGCGGCGGCCGAGCCGATCGACTCCGACGGCGACGGCCGGACCAACCTCGAGGAGATCATGACCGACTGCACGAGGCCCGGGGACATCACGTCGCCCACGGCGGCGACGACCTGGGGTGCCATGAAGTCCTTCTACCGCTAGGGAGCCGCGCTCAGGGCGTGTCCGTCGCCGGCCGCAGGCCGGTCGACGCGAGCCCGACGACCCGGCAACCAACGGCCTCGAGAAAGCGGCGGTCGTGGGACGCCACCACGACCGTCGTTTTTTCGTCCAGCCCACGCAGCAGGTCCGCGACCAGCCGGCGCCCCGGCCCGTCCAGCGCGACGGTCGGCTCGTCCAGGAGCAGGAGCCGGCGCCCCGAAAGCAGCACCAGCCCCAGGGCCAGGCGGCGCTTCTGGCCGCTGCTGAGGTCGCGGGGATGCCGGTCGAGGGTGTCATCCGGCAGCCCGAGGCGGCGCAGAAGGTCGGCCGCTCCCGAGGCGGCGAGCGAGGGGTCGACGGCGATCTCCTGCCGCACGGTCGAGCAGCTGAACAGGTACTCGGGAAACTGCGGGGCCAGAAGGGCCAGCCCGTGGTCGAGGTCGAGCGCGCCGCGCCCGTACAGGCGACGGCCGCAAAGGCGCACGTCGCCGCTGTCCGGCCGCCGGGCGCCGGCGCAGGCCGCCAGCAGCGTGCTCTTGCCGCAGCCGTTGGGCCCCCACACGCCCAGCCGGCTGCCCGCGGGCAGGTCCAGGTCCACCGCGGCGAAACCGGGCCGCTCCCCGAACCGGCACCCCACGCCGCGCAGCGCCAGCACCACCTCGCCGGCGTCCCCTGTCTGGCGGGCTCCGGGCGCGGCCGGGCCCCTCGCCCCGGGCTCCGGGTCGGTCCCGAACAGGCGCGCCCACGCGGGATCGGCCAGCACCGTCCGCGGATCGCCGGCCGCGGCCACGCGTCCCCCGTCCAGCACGACCAGGTGGTCGGCCCGCAGCGCCTCGCGCGGGTCGCAGGTCGCCGTCAGCAACGCCCCCCCGGTGCGGTGGCGCCAGTCGTCCAGCCGGTCGAGCACCCACCCCGCCTGCTCGTCGTCCTGCAGCGCGGTGGGCTCGTCGCACAGGAGCACGTTCGGCTGCTGGCCCAACGCCACAGCCAGCGCCAGTCGCTGCTTCTGGCCCGCAGACAGCAGGCGGGGATCGCAGCCACCCAGTCCCTCGAGCCCGAACCCTTCCGGCAGGCACAGGCCAGCCTTGTCGCGCCCCAGCGCAAGCTCGCCCGCCACGGTCGGCGCCACGAACTGGTCGTCGGGATCCTGAGGCAACAGGGCGCTGCGGCACGCCAGCGGCGAGCCCGCCTGGGCCAGGCTGGTCAACAGGGACGACTTGCCCGAGCCGTTGGCGCCCGCCACCGCCACCCAGGCGCCGGGGCGCAGCTCGAGGTCGACGCCCGCCAGCAGGGGCCCGGCCCCTTCGGCGCGGCGCTGGAGCACGGTCCAGTCGCGCAGTGAAAGCAGCGGCGCCTGGTCAGCCGGCATCGGGACCGGCCTCGCCCGCGGCGGCGCCCGCGGCCCGCGGGTCGCCCAGGGCCCGTGCCTCGTCCAGCAGCGCGATCATCCCCGCGCTGCCGGGCGCGTCGTAGAGCCGCTTGCGGAAGGCCGCAGCGCCGGGGTAGCCGCGGAAGCAGCGGCTGATGTGGCCGCGCACGACCAGGCACCCGTGGCCCTCGCCGCGCGCAGCGACCTCGCCGCGGATGTGGTCGGCGGTGACGTCGCACAGCTCCGCGAACGAGACGTTCGGCGCCGCGCCGCCCTCGTCGACCGCGCGCATCTCGGCGAAGATCCAGGGATTGCCCATCGCCCCGCGCCCGATCATCACGCCGTGGCAGCGCGTGTGCTCGACAAGCCGCCGGTAGCTGGCGCCGTCGACGACGTCGCCGTTGCCGATCACCGGGATCTCTAGCAGCTCGACCAGGTGCGCGATGCGGTCCCAGTTCGCCTGCCCGGTGAACTTCTGCGCGCGCGTGCGCCCGTGCATCGTCACCCAGGCGCAGCCGCGCTCCTGCAGCAGCAGGCCGACCTCGTCGTAGTTGACCTTGTCCTCGTCCCAGCCGGTGCGGATTTTCGCCGTCACCGGCACGGCGCTGTTGGCGACCACCGCCGAGATGATGCGGTCCAGCAGCGGCACGTCGGCCAGCAGCGCGCTGCCGCCGCACTTCTGCACCACCTTCTTGACCGGGCAGCCGAAGTTGATGTCCAGCACGTCCAGCCGCCGGGTGCCCAGCAGCCGCGCGGCCTGCGCCATGTGCTCGGGGTCGGCGCCGAAGATCTGCACGCCGACCAGGCCCTCCTCGCCATCGGTGTCGACCAGCTTCCACGTGTTCTCGCCGCCGTAGGTCAGCCCGCTGGCCGAGGCGAACTCGCAGAAGCCCATGTCGGCGCCGAACCGGCGGCAGATGTCGCGGAACGGGCGGTCCGTGACCCCGGCCATCGGGGACAGCAGGCGGCGCACGCCGCCCAGCCAGGGCAGGCGCGGGTCGAGCCGGGTCGGCTTGCGGGGCAACGGACGGTCCATCTGTCCTCACGGGCCCGCAGGCGGGCCGGACGGGTGCAGTCGGCGGCAGTGGACGGCCTCGGGGCCGCCCCAGAGGCAAAGCTAACCCGCCGCCACCGTCGCGGCAACGGCGGCGCGCGGCGTCGCCATGGCCCGCCCATTGTCGTTGGCCCGGCGCACCGCCACGTCCTATGATGGCCGCCACCCGCGTCGAAAGGCCCGCGCCCCATGGTCCGCCTCTGCTTCGTCAACTCCTTGCGCACGTGGGGCGGCGCCGAGGTCTGGATGCTCGACACCGCCGTGGCTCTCGGGCGGCGCGGGGTGCCGGTCGGGATCATCGCGCAGCCGGGCAGCGACCTGCTCGGGCGCGCCCGGGCCGCCGGCGTGGCCACCGCGGCCATCCCCATCCGTTTCGACGGCGCGCCGTGGACCATCGCCGCCCTGGCCGCCCAACTTCTGCGTTGGCGGCCGCGGGCGCTGGTCGCCAACCTCACGAAGGACGTCAAGGCGGCTACCGTCGCCGGCCGCGTGGCCGGCGTCCCGTGCCGCCTGGCGACGCGCGAGAGCGACTTCCCGCTGAAGTCGTCGCCGCACTACCGCTGGTACTTCGGGAGCGCCGCGACCGGCGTGCTGGTGAACTCCGAGGCGACCCGCCGCACCGTGCTGGCCAGCGCGCCGTGGCTTGACCCGCAGCGCGTGCACTTGCTCTACAAGGGGATCGACCTCGAACGCTTCCACCCCGCCGCGACGATGCCGGGCACGGGCACGCTCGGGTTCGCCGGCCAGTTGATCGAGCGCAAGGGGCTGCCGTCGCTGATGGAGGCGTGGAGCCTGCTGGAGCGCGACCCGGCGCGGCCGGCGCGGCGACTGCTCATCGCCGGCGAAGGGCCCCTGCGGCCGCGCCTGGAGGCCTGGCGCGACGGACTGGCGCGACCGGCGGACGTCGAGTTGCTCGGGCATGTCGAGGATCCCGCCCCGTTCTACCGCGCCCTCGACGCCCTGGTCATGCCGTCGCTGGCCGAGGGCTTCGGGCTGGTGGCCGCCGAGGCCGGCGCCTGCGGCGTGCCCGTCATCGCCACCACCGCCAGCAGCCTGCCGGAAGTCGTCCTGGACGGGCGCACCGGCGTGCTCGTGGCGCCCGGCGACGCCGCGGCGCTGGCCGGCGCCGTGAGGGACATGCTGTCCGACCCGGCGCGCGCCGCGCGGCTGGGCATTGCCGCCACCGCGCACGTGGCCGCGCATTTCGACCGCGAGCGATCGCTCGACCGCCTGCTCGCGCTCACCCGCCTCGACGACGGTCCCCTAAGGAGCCTCCCGTGAGCACCATCACCGTCGCCGCGGTGCAGACATCTCCCGTGTTCGGACACGTCGAGGCCAACCTCGCGCAGGCGCTGGCCCTGGTGCCGGCGGGATGCGACCTGGCGGTGCTGCCCGAGCTGTTCGCGACCGGCTACCAGTTCCGCGATCGCGACGAGGTCGCCTCGTTCGCCGAGGACCTGGCGCCCGGCGCCGCGCGCGGTCCCGTGCTGGGCGCGCTGGCCGGGCACGCGGCGCGCACCGGGACCACGCTGGTGGCCGGCCTGGTCGAGCGCGACGGCGCGCGCCTGTTCAACAGCGCCGTGCTGGTGCGGCCCGACGGCTCGCACGGCACGTACCGCAAGGCGCACCTCTTCCTGGACGAGAAGCTGCTGTTCGATGCCGGCGACCTGCCGTTCCCGGTCTTCGCGGCGTGCGGCACCACCGTGGGCCTGATGATCTGCTTCGACTGGGTCTTTCCCGAGTCGGCGCGATCGCTGGCGCTGGGCGGGGCGAAGGTCATCGCGCACCCCTGCAACCTGGTGCTGCCCTGGTGCCAGGAGGCGATGGTCACGCGGTGCCTGGAGAACGCGGTTCACGCCGTGACGGCCAACCGCGTCGGCAGCGAGCGGCGCACAGGTAGCAAGCTGGTGTTCAGCGGGGGTTCGCAGGTGGTGGCGCCGCGCGGCGAGCGGCTGGCGCGGCTGCCGGCCACGGGCACCGGCGCCGCCGTGGCGCGGATCGACCCCGGGGCGCCCGGCACGCAGCTGACGGCCCGCAACGACGTGCTGGCCGACCGCCGCCCCGAACTCTACCGCGGCTGACCGGAGGCCGCCTGCTCCTGCTGCAGGCCCGTCAAGTCCGCGTGCCGCGGGATCACGACGACGCCCGAGGGCGAGACCGTGAACCGCGAGGCGTCCCACGCCGGGTCGCAGCCCAGGCGCATGCCGTCGGGCACGATGACGCCCTTGTCGACGATGCAACGCCGCACTTCCGCGTGGCGACCGATGCGCACGTCGTCCATCAGGATGCTCTCGGTGACGCGGCTGTACGAGCCGACGCGGCAGCTGTGGCCCACGATCGAGCGCTCGACGCGCCCTCCCGAGATCATCGAACCGCTGCCGACGATGCTGTCCTCGACGATGCCCGGCAGGGGGCCGTCGGCCGCCACGCCGTGCACCGTCTTGCTGGGCGGCAGC
>CAINDZ010000303.1 GCA_903847545.1 uncultured bacterium
GACATGACCTTGGCCCCCGCCCCCGCCCGTGCTAACCTGACGCGGTTGCCGTCCACGGCCCCTTTCGCACCCCAGCCCGGGAGCGGTCCACTCGTGGCCCAGGTCACCCTCGACAAGGTCAGCAAGACCTACCCCGGCGGCGTCGTCGCCGTGCATCCCGTCGACCTGCACATCCCCCACGGCGAGTTCGCCGTGCTGGTGGGCCCGTCCGGCTGCGGCAAGTCCACCACCCTGCGCATGATCGCGGGCCTCGAGGAGATCACCGGCGGCACCGTCTCGATCGGCGGCCGCGTGGTCAACGAGGTCGAGCCGCGCGACCGCAACATCGCGATGGTCTTCCAGAACTACGCGCTCTACCCGCACATGGACGTGCGCGAGAACCTCGCGTTCGGCCTGAAGATGCGGAAGATGCCGAAACAGGAGATCGCCGCGAAGGTGGACGAGGCGGCGCGCATCCTGGGCATCGAGTCGCTGCTCGCGCGCAAGCCGCGCGCGCTGTCGGGCGGCCAGAGGCAGCGCGTGGCGCTCGGGCGCGCCATCGTGCGCGATCCCGACGTGTTCCTGTTCGACGAGCCGCTCAGCAACCTCGACGCCAAGATGCGCGTGCAGATGCGCGCCGAGATCGCGCGGCTGCACCACCGGCTCGGCGCCACGATGATCTACGTGACGCACGACCAGACCGAGGCGATGACGCTGGGCCAGCGCATCGTCGTCATGAAGGACGGCGTCGTGCAGCAGGTGGCCGCGCCGATGGAGATCTACGAGCGCCCGTCCAACCGCTTCGTGGCGGGGTTCATCGGCTCGCCGGCGATGAACTTCCTCGGCGGTCGGCTCGAACGCGCGGACGGCCTGCGCTTCGTCACCGACCAGGGCGACGCCGTGGCGCTGCCGGCGGCATTCACGCCCGCAGAAGCCGTCATGGACACGCCGCTGGTGCTGGGCATCCGCCCCGAGCACCTCGAACTGGCCGCGGCGGGCGCCCCGGCGGGCCTGACCGCGCCCGTGCAGGTGGTCGAGGCGCTGGGCAGCGAGACGATGGTCCACCTGGGCGTGGCCGGCGGCACGTTCGTCGTGCGCTGCGCGGGCCAGGCCACGGCCGCCATCGACCAGTCGCTGGGCGTGAACCTGCGCGCCGAGGGCATCCGCCTGTTCGCGGGCGACGACGCCGGCCGCGCGCTGGCCATCTCCTGATTCGCGCGGAAGGGACGGCCTTGCGCTACAGCACCGACATCGTGGTGATCGACCTCGAGGCCTCGTGCCCCGAGGCCGACCGCGGCAACAACGCCGTCGAGCGCAGCAGCATCATCGAGATCGGGGCTGTGCGGTTGGACCGCCGCTCGCTCGAGATCACCGCCACGTTCAGCGAACTGGTGCGGCCCGAGGACCACCCGGTGGTCCCCTTCATCACCGACATCACCGGCATCACGCCCGAGATGGTGGCCGGCTGCGACACCTTCGCCGCCGTCGGCGCGCGCTTCCTGGAGTGGTACGGGCCGCGCAACAAGGCCATCATCGCCGCCTTCGGCGCCTACTACGACATCCCGCTGCTGCGCAAGGAGTGCGAGCGCTACGGGCTGGACTTCCGCGCCCACATCGTCGGCGGCGCGTTCGACCTGCGGGCCACCGCCATCGCCTGGCTGGCCGAGCGCGAATTGAAGACCAGCGGCCAGAACCTGTCCTCGGTGCTCGACCAGATGGGGCTCGGCGACCGCTTCACCGCCCACCGCGCGGTCGAGGACGCGCGCGCCGCGGCCGCCGTGCTGCAGATGCACCACCTCGGGCGCGTCCCGGGCTAGGCGCGGGGCCCGTGCAACCCGCGGGCGACTCCGTGCGTCCACATCCGGTCGCGGCCACAGGCACCCGTCCCCATCCGAAGGGCGACCCATGCACCCCCTGCGCAGAGTGATGCTTCCGGCGCTGCTGGCCCTGCTTCCGGTCGCCGGCGCGGCTGCGGCGACGCCGCCCGCCCCGGCGCCGGCGACAGCGATCGCGCCGGCGGCGACATTGGCGACCTCGCACGACGGCGCCGGCTTCATCTACGCCAGGCTCGTGCTGCGCGACGGCGGCGCCCGCGAGGGCTACCTGCGCTGGAAGGACGAGGACGCCTCGTGGAGCGACGTGTTCTCGGCGCGCCAGAAGGACCTGCCCTGGTTCGAGCACGCGGACCGGGACCAGCTCGCCGCCGACCAGCGGCAGCGCTACTACAGCAACCACGGCCTGCTCGACCGCCTGGCGTGGGCCATGCACCACCGCGACGACGACGTCAAGATCAGCCGTCCGTTCATCTGCCGGTACGGCGACCTGGCCGCGCTGAAGCTGACCGACGACGAGGAGGCGCCCGTCATCGCCGTGCTGCGCGACGGCCGCGAGGTCGCGGTGCGCGGCCCCTCGCGCGACGTGGGCTCGGACCTCCTGGTCTACGGCGCCGAGGGCAAGGCCGACGAACTGGCCTGGGACGACGTGCGCGAGATCCGCTTCGCCCCCGCGCCGCGCGACGCGAAGCCCTACGCCACGCGCCTGTCCGGCACCGTCGAGTGCCGCGCCGGCGCCCTGGTGGGCGACCTGCAGTGGGACACCTCGGAATGCACCAGCCTGGACATGCTGGACAGCAAGCAGGAGGACGTGCCGCTGGACAAGGTGCGCCGCATCGCGCGCAACCGGCGCGGCGGCAGCAGCGTGACGCTTGTCGACGGCCGCACGCTCGAGCTGGACGGCACCAACGACGTGGGAGAGGGCAACCGCGGCGTCGCGGTCGAGGTGGCCGGGCTCGGCCGCGTGCTGGTGCCGTGGAACCGCTTCACGGCCGCCGACGTGCGCCTGGTGCCGGCCGTGGCGCCGGGCTACGCCGACTTCGCGCCGCCCGTGCCGCTGAAGGGCGCCGTTTCCACGAACGACGGCCGCACGCTCGCCGGCCGGCTGGTGTACGACCTCGACGAGGCGTTCACCACCGACCTGCTGCACGGCAAGCTCGAGGACTGCGAGTACCAGGTCCCGTTCGGGCGCATCGCCGCCATCGCCCCCCGCGGCGAGGCCACCTGTGAGGTCACGCTGCGCGACGGCCGCAAGCTGGTGCTGGGCGGCGACGAGGACACGGGCGAGGGCCACGCGGGCCTGCTCGTCTTCGCGGACGGCCAGGAGAAGCCGACGTGGCTGCCGTGGGGCTCGGTGCGGCGGATCGACCTGGCGCCCTGACGGCGTTCACCGACGATCAGGGCACCGTGAAGTCGATGCCCGTGATGTCGTTGGCCCCGCTGATGACCAGCGGCGTCGCCGCATTCCAGTCGGTGGTGCCCGGGTACCAGGTGACGCCGGCCGGCGCCGGCTTCCCGATGTCCCAGTAGGTGGCGCCGCCCCGGATGAAGCACAGCTTGTAGGACCCGTCGGTGAGCCCTTCCAGAAGGTACGACTCGCCCGAGCCGTCGCCGTTCGTCGTGCTCCACTGGTAGCCGCGCAGGGTGTCGCTGTCCGCGTCGGACCAGAAGGCGCATCCCCACTCCACGCCCGGACCGGCCAACGCGACCGTGCCGCCGATCGTCCCCCCCCGCTCCATCACGATGTCGATGTGCGCGACACCGCCGTTGTCGGGGATGGTCACAAGCGTGGCTTCTTCGGGTGTCGCCGCGCGGTCGTACCACTGCTCCCGGAACGAGGACCTCCCGGACATGCCGCTGTCATTCGTCGCGTGCAGGAGGTACTGGCCGGGATACATGCAGTCGACAGGAACCACGGCGCCGAGCGGCACGAAGAAGGCA
>CAINDZ010000304.1 GCA_903847545.1 uncultured bacterium
AGCGCCCACCGGCCGCCGGCCGCGCACTGGTCGAGGAAGGCCGCGCCCGGGTCGAAGTCGAGCAGCACGACCGGGCGGCCGAAGCGCAGCGCCAGCGCGATCTCGCTGAGCGTGCCGCCCGTGCCGCGGCAGGCCACGACCACGTCCGACGACAGGATGTTCACGACGTTGCGCGCCGCCCCCATGCCGGTGGGGATGACGATGTCCAGGCCTTCGGCCGCATCGTCGATGTCGTCGCCGTAGAGCACGCCGATGGTCAGGCCGCCGCCGGCGCGCGCGCCGGCCACCGAGGCCTGCATCACGCCGCCGGGGCGCCCGCCCGACAGCAGCGCCCAGCCGCCGGCCGCGACCAGCCTTCCCAGCTCGAACGCGTTCGCGGCCGTCCGTTCGTCCGCCTCGGTGCCGCCCATCACCCCGACCACGGTCCTGCGCATGTCGCCTCCCGCGGCGCCGCGGGGGCGCCGTCCAGTGCCGTTGGATGACAATCGCGGCACACGATGGCAGAACCGGCGTTGGGCGGCAACCAGGTTCACGGCGAACGAACGGAGGCGGGCCGGGGTCAGGCGGGCTGCGGCACCAGCACCTGCTCGAGGTGCGTGCGGCTGAAGACGACGGGAATGGTCGGCAGGTGCGCGGTGCCGGCCGGCGCGTGGGCGCCGCGGTCCAGCAGCAGCACGGTGGGCACGTCCACATCGCGCAGAAAGGGCATCAGCTGGTCCAGCTGCTGGCGCGTCAGGCACTGGGCGTCCAGGAGGACCAGGCCGACGTCCTGGCTGCCGGGGTCCTGGTTGAAGAAGACCTGCATGTCGAGGGTGCGGTGGCCCAGCTGCCCGAGGACCAGCTCCGACCAGTCGCGACGCTCTTCCTCGGTCGTGATGACGACGCACGTCGTGCCATGCCCGGTGTCTCGGGTCGCCTCGAGCCCCAGGTCGGGCAGCGCGATCTGCATGAACTCGGCGGTCTCGGCGATCTTGCTGCGCATGCCGTCGATCGCCACGCGCAGGCGCATCGGGTCCGCGCAGTGCGCCGCCATCAGCGTGCGCAGCTCCGCCTCGGTGGGCATCGGCTCGCTGTTGCGGCCCCACACGGTGGCCAGCACGTCGGCCAGCGCGACCAGTCCGGTCAGCGGCTGCTGGCCGTCGGCGGCGCGCACGTAGTCGTGGTGGTAGCGCGCCGAGTTGGAGAACGCCTCGGGCAGCTCCCAGAACTGCATCAGGCCCTGGCCCACCTGCGCGTGGGTCATGCCGATGGCCTCCTGCTCGGCGGCCAGCCGGTCGCCGTTGCAGTCCTGCAGGATCGGGCCGTAGATGTCGGGCACCGCCGCGGCCAGCACGTAGGCGCCGATGTCGTGCATGAGCCCGGCCAGGAACGCCTCTTCGGGGTCGATGCGCCGCTGCCCGAGCAGCGCCATGTTCTGCGCCGCGGCGCCGGTGGCCAGCGCGTGCGACCAGAACGAGCGCATGTCGATCGACGTCTCCAGCGAGCGCAGCATCTCGATCGAGCCGAAGCCCATCGCCAGGTTGCGCACGCCGGTGAAGCCCAGCACCACCACGGCGCGGCTGATGGTCGTCACCTCGGTCGGCAGGCCGTAGAACGACGAGTTGACCAGCTTGAGCACCTTGCCGGCCAGGGCCTGGTCGCTCGAGAGGATGCGCGCCACGTCACCGGCCGTCGCATCCTCGTTCCCGAGCACGGTCATCAACTGGCGCGTCACCGCCGGCAACGGCGGCAGGTTGCGCATGACCGACATGATCCGGGCCTTGACGCGATCGACACTCACGGCAGCGGTTCCCCCCCGAGGACCAAGCGTTGCCCCGGGCCGGCCCCCGGCCGGCCCCAGTCGCCAAGGGATCGGATTGCTAA
>CAINDZ010000305.1 GCA_903847545.1 uncultured bacterium
AGCTGAATGGTGGAGAAGGCAGAGGAGTCGGACCCATGAAGATGATCGACCTGACGATCCCGCTCGGCATCGGCACGCCGCCGTGGCCGACGTACATCCCGCTGCAGGTGCAGTACTTCAAGCGCCTCGCGCCCAACGGCGCCAACGGGCAGATCGTGACCCACTCGAACCACGTGGGCACGCACCTGGACGGCGAGATCCACTTCTACACGCCGGGCAAGGACATCGCCAGCCTGGACATGGACTTCCTGGTGCACGAGGGCGCCATCGTCGACCTGTCCGACGTGTGCGGCAGCTACGACGTGTACACGTCGAAGATGATCGAGGAACGCGTCGAGGTGAAGCAGGGCGACATCCTCATCATCCACACCGGCTTCCACCACTACGGGTGGGACCAGCCGACGGCCGACGAGATCAAGTACATGATCAAGCACCCCGGGCCGGACCGCGAGTTCGCGCTGTGGGCCAAGAAGAAGAAGCTGCGCTGGATCGGCGTGGACTGCGGCAGCGCCGACCACCCGATGAACACGAAGATCCGCGAGTGGATGCCCGTGCAGGCGAAGGAATGCGACGCGCACTTCCAGAAGAAGTACGGCAAGACGCTCGAGGAGTTCTACTCGCCGGACAAGTACCAGCTGATGCACATCGAGATGTTCCCGAGCGGGCTCATCCACGCGGAGTGCCTGGGCGGCGACATCGACCTGCTGCTGAACCAGCGCTGCACGATCGGTTGCTTCCCCTGGCGGTTCGTGGACGGCGAGTCGAGCATTGCGCGCATCGTGGCGATGGTCGACGACAAGCGCTACGAGAAGCTGATGGAGAAGAAGAAGAAGGCCAAGTTGACCAAGTACGGCGACGTGGCCGGCGCGAAAAACAAATGGCTGCACGAAGAGGCCAGGCCCAAGGGCAAGTAACGCCCGGGCCCGGTCACGTGAACGGCCGGCGCACCGCGCGCCGGCGACAACCCGAACGGAGAAGAGCAATGGCGATCGACGCACTCGAAGCAAAACTGCGGCCACCTGCGGACGAGCTGGCCCCGTACCCCTCGAAGCTGATCACGCTGGCCTCGGGCGAGCAGATGGTGGTGCGCGAGGCGCGCCGCGAGGACGCCGGCGCCCTGCTGGGCACCGTGTACCCGCTGCTGGGCGTGCCCAAGGACTACTACGACATCGTCGCGGCCCGCATGTACAGCGAGATCCTGGGCTGGTTCCGCTACCGCGTGGCGAACGAGTTCATCATCGTCGGCTCGATCGACGGCGTCATCGCCGGCATCGTGACCAGCCGCCACGTGAAGGCCGGCCTGGGCATGAGCCTGCACACGTTGACCATCAAGCGCGGCCTGCGCGTCGGCGCGCAGCTGTTCGCGGCCAAGATGGAGCACCACATCGACTACCTGGGCGAGGACGAGGTGCACATCGTGGCCGAGAGCCCGATCGGGTTCAAGCGCTGGATGATCGAGTACGAGCTGGAGGACAGGTCCGCGATGTACCCCGACCTGCGCCACGAGCTGGGCGGCGTGCCCACGTTCACGCTGACGCGCAAGCTGTGGGAAGCGGTCAAGCCGGTCAAGTGCACGGGCACGCGCCCGGTGCCGCCCGAACTGCTCAAGACGGCCGACAAGCTCATCATGCCCGATGAGTACGTGCAGCTGCCGGGCTGGAAGCGGGGCGCCTGATGTCCGCACGCATCGGAATCGTCGGCATCGGGCACTGCCGCTTCGGCAACTCGAGCGAGTACGACCTGGTCGACGTCATCGCCTACTCGGCGAACGACGCCTTCCGCGACGCGGGCGGCCTGCACCTGCGCAAGGAAGTCGACCAGGTGCTGGTGGGCAACATGGCCGCCGGCATGTTCAACCACCAGACGTCGGTGGCCTCGGCGCTGGTCAGCCGCATGGACATGGAGCCGTGCCCGGCCGAGCTGGTCGAGAACGGACCCGCCTCGGGCGCCAGCGCCATCCGGCTGGGGTACATGGCCATCGCCTCGGGCATGGCCGACGTCGTCCTGGTGGCGGCGGGCGAGGTCATGCGCGTGGTGTCGGGGTGGGAGGCCACGAACATCGTGGCGACGATGGCCCACACCGAGGCCGAGTACAACATGGGCCTGACGCTGCCCGGTTTCGCGGGCATGTTCACGCGCCTGTACATGGAGAAGTACGGCATGACCGAGCGCGACCTGGCGCTGGTGGCCGTGAAGGACCATGACAACGGCGCGAAGAACATCTACTCGCACGTGCAGTTGCCGGTCACGATCGAGGCCATCGCCGACGGCGAGAACGCCAACGTGGTGAACAACTACGTGGCCGAGCCGCTGCGCATGTACTCGACGTGCCCCATCTCGGACGGCTCGGCGGCGGTCATCCTGGTCAACATGGACTCGCCGAAGGCCAAGCTGTTCGCGAAGAAGCCCATCCGCATCGCCGGTATCGCCTCGGCGACGGACACCCACTGCGTGCACAACCGCAAGGACCCGCTGGTGCTGGACGCGGTGCGGCTGTCGTCGGAGAAGGCGTACGCGATGGCAGGCGTCGGGCCGAAGGACATCTCGGTGGCCGAGCTGCACGACGCGTTCGTCATCTTCGAGCTGCTCAACAGCGAGGAAGTCGGCTTCTTCGAGCGGGGCAAGTCGTTCCTGGGCGTTCGCAACGGCGAGACCGAGATCGGCGGCCGCATCCCGATCAACACCTCGGGCGGGCTCAAGGCCAAGGGACACCCGGTGGGCGCCACCGGCGTGTCGCAGGTCGTGGAACTGGTGCGCCAGTTGCGCGGCGAGGCCGAGGAGGGCCGCCAGGTGAAGGACCCGAAGTACGGCATGGCCGTCAACTTCGGCGGGTTCGGCAACAACGTCGTCACCACGATCCTCGCGAAGGACTAGGAGCCACTGATGATCGACTTCAGCGTTTATGGCGAGCAGACGCCGCACATCAGTGGTTACAAGTGCCTGAAGTGCGGGATGCTGTTCTACCCCGCGCCGATGGTCTGCAAGGGCTGCGGCGCGCACCGCGACCCGGTCACCGGCAAGCACTGGGAGCAGTTCGACCTCGAGGGTCCCTGCAAGCTGCTGACCTGGACGCGCGTCTGGAACCTGCCCGAGGGGTTCAACCGGAAGTTCCTGATGTTCGGCATGGTCGAGTTCCCGAACGGCCTGCGCGCGTCGGGACGCGTCGAGTGCGAAGGCGACCCGGTCATCGGCGCGACGATGGACGCGACGGTGGTCGAGGCCGACGAGCGGCCGGGCACCCCGGTGAAGGTGTTCGTGTTCCGCTGAGAAGGGAGCCGGCAGCGTGGTCGACCCGCGCCGCAGGCACGCGTTGACGATGGGATCGGAGGTCCCCGGCGGGGACTTCCGGTTCCGCGTTCACAGCGTGTTCGCGGGCTCGCTCAACCTCGCGGTGGCCGGGCAGGATGGGCTGGTCACGCTGGCGGGCGCCGGCATGGCCGAGCGCCCGCGCGGCATCCGGCTGGCGACGTGCGAGCGGTTCGACGCGTGGCCGGTGATGGTGGGCGGCGAGGGCCGTCGCGACGGCGCCCATCTGCTGTTCACCGCGCCGGACGGGCGGGTGGTGGTGGCGGTCGACCGGGCGGCCGCGCGGACGGCGCGGCGCCGGCGGTTGCCGCACGTGGCTGCGGCCGACCCGCGCGTGAAGGCGGCGTGGCAGGAATGCGCGCGGCGCCTGGACGAGCACCAGGTGGCGCGCGAGGCCGACCTGCGATTGGTGGCGCTCTGCGCCGGCTGCCCGTCGGGGTCGGTGCTGGGGCGTCGCCTGGCGGAGGCGGCGGTGGCGCTGGCCGCGGGGCTGCGCGCGCGCGACGTCGCCGCGGCCGACGCGGCGGCGGCGGGCCTGGTGGGGCTGGGCGCGGGCCTGACCCCGACCGGCGACGACTTCCTGTGCGGGTTCCTGGCCGCGTTGCGCGCCACGAGCCGCGCGGGCGACGTGGTGCGCCGCTTCACGCTGGCGTGGGGGCGGCGGCTGCGTAAACGGCTGCCGGCGACGACGACGGTCGGCGCCACGTACCTGGAGGGGGCCATCGCCGGCGCTTTCGCCGGCGAGGTGCACGCGCTGGCGGCGGCGCTGGCGCGCGGCGACGCGGGCGCGCCCGCGGCGCTGGACGCCCTGTGCGCGCTGGGCCACAGCTCGGGGGCGGACACCGCCACCGGCCTGCTGTTCGGCCTGTGGCTGCGTAGTGACGAGGAAGCGAGGCGACATGCTCCATGACTTCGAGTTCCGGGCGCCGAAGACGCGCGCCGAACTGCTGCAGGTGCTGGCCGACCACGGCGGCCTGGCCAAGCTGATGGCCGGGGGCACCGATGTCATCGTCAACCTGCGGGCCGGCGCCATCAAGCCGCGCGTGGTGGTCGACGTGAAGCAGGTCGAGGGCTACGGCGCCCTGGCGTGGAGCGACGCCGAGGGCCTGGTCATCCGCCCCGCGACGACGATCAACGACCTGCTGCGCCTGCCCGGGCTGCGCGAGCGCTTCCCCCTGCTCCATGCCTGCGCGCACGACCTGGCCTCGTACCAGATCCGCAACCGCGCCACCGTCATCGGCAACATCGTCAACGCCTCGCCCTGCGCCGACATGGCGCCGGCGCTGCTGTGCCTGGACGCGCGGGCGGTGATCGCCTCGCAGGCGGGCGAGCACGAGGTGCCGATGCGCGAGTTCATCACCGGCGTCAAGCGCACGGTGCTGCTGCCGGGCGAGGTGCTCGACCGCGTGGTGGTGCCGGCCGCGTCGGCGGGCGCGCGCGGCGGCTACGCCAAGCTGAAGCGCATCAACGGACACGACCTGGGCCTGGTCGCCGTCGCCGTGCACAAGCACGACGGCGAGCTGCGGGTGGCCGTCGGCTCGGCGGCGCCGACGCCGGTCATGGTGGCCGGGCTGGGCGAGAATGACGACGCCGCCTCGGTGGTGGCGGCGGCGCGGGCGGTCATCAGCCCGATCAGCGACCTGCGCTGCACGAAGGAATACCGCGAGCACATGGTCGGCGTGTACATCCGCAGGCTGCTGCGGGAGGTGGCATGATGAGGATCACCGTCACCGTCAACGGGCAGGTGTACGAGCGCGAGGCGCCGGGACACCGCACGCTGCTGCACTTCCTGCGGCAGGACCTGGGACTGACCGGCGCGAAGGAAGGCTGCGGCGCCGGCGAGTGCGGCGCCTGCACGGTGCTGCTGGACGGGCAGGCCGTGAACGCCTGCCTGGTGCTGGCGCCCGAGGTGGACGGCCGCCGCGTCGACACCGTCGAGGGCCAGGCGGTTGATGGGAAGCTGTCGACCATCCAGGACGCCTTCAACCGCAACCACGCCGTGCAGTGCGGGTTCTGCACGGCCGGCATGCTGATGTCGACGCAGGACCTGCTGTCGCGGCAGCCGAAGCCCAGGGACGACGACATCAAGGAAGCCATCGAGGGCAACTTCTGCCGCTGTACCGGCTACCTGCAGATCATCGAGGCGGTCCGCGACGCGTCGGGGCGCACCGACGGCAAGGGAGGGCTGAAGCATGCTTGAGGACGCCACTCCCGACACGCTGAGGCACGTCGGCGGCAGCCCCGACCGCACCGAGGCGGCGGCGAAGCTGACCGGCCAGGCGCTGTACGTCAGCGACATGACGCTGCCCGGCATGCTCTACGCGCAGGTGACCAAGAGCCCGCACGCGCGGGCGCGCATCCGCGGCATCGACACCAGCAAGGCCGCGGCCGTGCCGGGCGTGCGCGCGGTGCTGACGGGCGCCGAGCTGGAGTACCGCATCGGCCTGTACGTGGTGGACAAGTACCTGCTGGCGCGCGGCGAGGTGCGCCACTTCGGCGAGGCGGTGGCCGCGGTGGCCGCCGACACGCTGGAGATCGCGCGGCGCGCGGCCGACCTGGTCGAGGTCGACTACGAGGTGCTGCCGCCGGTGCTCAACCACATGGACGCGTTGAAGGACGGCGCGCCGCTGGTGCACCCGGACCTCGGGAAGTACGACCACGTGTCGGCGGTGTTCACGCCCATCCCGGGCACGAACATCGCGAACCAGTCGAAGCTGCGGAAGGGCGACGTCGAGAAGGGCTTCAGTGAGGCCGAGTGGCTCATCGAGCGCGAGTACACGAATCCCTCGGTGCAGCACGTGCCGATGGAGACGCACGTCGCCATCGCCCAGTGGAAGGCCGGCGACGAGGTCGACATCTGGACCAGCTGCCAGTCGCCGTTCGCGGTGCGCAACCTGTTCTGCTACACATTCAAGCTGCCGCTGACGAACGTGCGCGTGATGGTGCCGCATGTGGGCGGCGCCTTCGGCGGCAAGGCGGGTATCCACCTGGAGCCGCTGGTGGCGTGCCTGTCGCGCAAGGCGGGCGGGCGCCCGGTGAAGTTCCAGGCCTCGCGCGAGGAGGAGTTCAGCCTGCTGCCCTGCCGCAGCGCGCTGACCTACCGGATCAAGACGGGCGTGGCCGCGGACGGCAAGATCATCGCCCAGAAGATGACGATGTACTGGGACGCCGGCGCCTACGCCGACTACGCGGTGAACGTGACGCGGGCGTCGGGCTACTCGGCGGCGGGTCCGTACGAGATCCCCAACGCGTGGGTGGACGCCTTCACGGTCTACACGAACAAGCCGTACGGCACGGCGTACCGCGGCTTCGGGCATGTGGAGTTCTTCTGGGGCCTCGAGCGCCACATGGAGCTGGTGGCCGAGGTCATCGGCATGGATCCGCTGGCGTTCCGGCGGTTGAACACATTGAAGCCGGGCGCGATCACGCTGACGGGCGAGAAGATCACCGCGAACACCGGCAACCCGACGAAGTGCCTGGACGTGGTGGCCGAGTCGATCGGTTACGGCCGGCTGTCGGCGGACGAGGTTGCGCGCGAGAAGGCGACGGGACGAAAGATCGGCAAGGGCATCGCCTCGCTGCACAAGGCGCCGGCCATGCCGCCGTTCACGGCCTCGAGCGTGGTCCTGAAGATGAACTCGGACGGCACGGTGGTGGTCAACGCGGGCCTGACCGAGATCGGTCAGGGCGCGGCC
>CAINDZ010000306.1 GCA_903847545.1 uncultured bacterium
CGTGGTCTACCTGGCGAAGATGCAGCCGGGCCGCAGCGAGGCGTTCGACCTGCTGGCCATCCGCCGGCTGGACAACCGCTACCTGCAGCGGTTCCTGGACTTCCACCGGGGCGACATCGAGCGCTTCTTCCCGGGCTTCGACCCGGCGGCGCTGCGCGAGCCGAGGATGGTCTTCATCCTGCGCGACATGCTGCCGGTGGGGCTGGTCATCTGCGAGCCGGACGCCGACCGCAACCTTGTCGTGCGGCTGGACTACGTGATCCCGTCGTACCGCGACTTCCGCTGCGCGCAGTACTTCTACCGCGCGTGGTCCACCGTGGTCGACTGCCCGGGCGCGCAGCGGTTCGTGGCCCGGGGCGGCGTCGACCGCCATCGCTCGTACCTGGCGCGGGTGGGTTTCAGGCCCGAGCCCGCACTGGGCCAGGACATGTACGCCATGGCCGTGGACGGCGCCGGCAACTGAGCCGGCACCGCCGCACGGTCGCCACCACCGGACAGGAACGCAGGGGGATGCCAGATGTCGCGTGACGCGAACACGAACGGGAAGGTCTTCGGCTTCGGCGAGGTCGTGCCCGGCTACTCGATCCCGGTCCTCAACGAGCGCGAGATCCGGGCCGCGGCCGGGCTGCTCTTCGTGCTGATGTTCGTCGCCATCCTGACGGCGGTGCTCAAGCACAACTTCGTGCTGCTGAAGTACGGCGTCATGATCTTCCTGGCCGACATCCTGGTGCGCATCCTGGTGAACCCGCGCTTCGCGCCGTTCCTGGTGCTCGGGCGCCTGATCGTGCGCAAGCAGACGCCCGAGTACGTCGGCGCGGCGGCGAAGAAGTTCGCTTGGGTCATCGGCGCCGTGCTGGCCTCGGTGATGCTGGCGCTGGCCGTCGTCGCGAACACCTACAGCCCCATCACGGGGCTCATCTGCCTCATCTGCCTGGTGTTCCTGTTCTGCGAGACGTCGTTCGGCATCTGCATCGGCTGCAAGGTGTACCAGCTGATCTACCGCGAGAAGGCCCAGTACTGCCCGGGCGAGGTGTGCGACATCAAGGACCGGCAGCCGATCCAGCGCACGTCGAAGGCGCAGGTCGCCGTCGTCCTGCTCTTCGTGGCGTACGTGGTCGCGCTGGCCGTGGGGCTGCACGACACGTTCAAGAAGCCGCCGCACGACCTGTTCGGCAAGGAGCGCCCGGAGTTCGCGGAGATCGGCGGGGAGTAGGTGGCGGCGTTGCCTTCCCGATCGCTGATTGCTGCAGGGTGGTCGCGGGCGCTGCTGGTTGCGGGCGTGGCGCTGCACGTGGCGTGCCTCGCCTCGCTGGCCACGCACTGGCTGGACCCGCTCTTCCACGATGCCGTGTACCGGCATGGCCAGGGCGCCGACTTCTACAGCCTCTACCAGGCGGGGCACAATGTCATCATCGGGCGCGACGTGTATGCCGACCCAACGGCTGCCACCGTCGTGGTCCCGTACGGCTACCCCTACCGCTACCTGCCCTCGGCGGCGCTGACGCTCGGCGTGGCCTCGCAGGTCGCGTCCTGCGGGACGGCGTACCGGGCGTGGGTGGTCGCGACCGAGTTGATGCTCCTCGCCTGCATCCTGATGTCGGTCCGCCGGGCCTGCTCGCGACAGGCCGGGGAAGCGGCGGCGGCGGCCTGGCTGCTGTTCACGCCGCTCTACATCGAGCTCTACATGGGGCAGTTCTCTTTCGCGCAGGCGACGCTGGTCATGGCGGCGCTCACGTTCTGGCACCGTGGCGAGGAGTTGCGGGGCGCCGCCTGCTGGACGGGCTCCATCCTGCTGAAGTCGTGGACGGCCGTGTTCGGCGCGGTGCTGGTGCGGCAACGCCGTTGGCGGACGCTGGCCGGCGCCGGCCTGGCCGTGGTCGCTGTCAACGGCCCGTATTTCGCGCGCTTCCCGGGTTCGCTCGGCACGTTCGCGCACCTGAACTTCGGCGGCTTCCGCATCGACAACATCAGCGGCAACCAGGGGCTGGCGGCCTTCGTGGCGTCGGCGTACCTGCGGCTGTCGGGGCGATGGCCGTCGACCCTGGACGGCATTGCCCGCGATTACGAGACGCTGGGCCGGCTGGCGTCGACACCGGTGCTGCTGCTGGCGCTGGTCGTGGTCGCACTGAGCCTGTTCGTGACCTTCCGCGCGCCGAGGCGCGAGGCGGGGCGACTCGTGCTGCTGTGGACGTGCGCCTACTTCCTCTTCTACAAGGAAGTCTGGGAGCACCACTACGTGATGCTCCTGCCGGTCTTCGCCTTCCTTGTCGCCTCGGGCGACGTCTTTGCGGATCGGGGGCTTGGCCGGGCCGTGCTGGCGGCGTTCGTTCTTGTCGCGCTGCCCACGCCGCTGGCGCTGCTGGACGGCGGTGCGGGACCGGGCCTGCCGGACCCGGACTTCCGGTGGGGCACCGGGGCCAGCCTGCTGTGGCACGGGATCAAGCCCCTCGGCGCGCTCATCCTGTATCTCGCGCTGGCCCGCGACCTCCTGCGCCGGGCGCGCGCCGACGGCGCGCCGCGGCAGGCTGCTAACTGATTGCTTTGTATCCGATTGCGCGGGCCGTGATGCTCGTGGTTGCGCGGCGCCGCGCGCGCCGGGCGTGCGGGTGTTGACCGCCGCCCCGCGGAGGATCATTTTCTACCGCGTTGCGCGCCCCTGCCCCCGCCGGGCGGACGCGCCGGGACACCGGAACCGGCACTGCCGGCAAGCGGATGCGCCGCGCACCGTCGACGCCGCATCCAGGCCATCGAGACACAAGGACGAGGACCATGGGACGTGCATTCGAATACCGCCGCGCCTCCAAGGAAGCCCGCTGGGACAAGATGTCCAAGCTGTTCCCCAAGCTGGCGAAGTCGATCACCGTCGCGGCGAAGAAGGGCGGGGCCGACCCGGAGATGAACGCGGCGCTGCGGGCGGCGATCATCAACGCCAAGAGCCAGAACATGCCCAAGGACAACATCGAGGCGGCGATCAAGCGCGCGGCCGGCAAGGACGCCGCGGACATCGTCGAGGTGTCCTTCGAGGGCAAGGGGCCGCACGGCGTGCTGGTCTTCGTCGATTGCGCCACGGACAACAACACGCGCACCGTCGCCAACATCCGCAGCTACTTCAACAAGGTGGCGGGGCAGCTGCTGCCCAACGGCTCGCTCGAGTTCATGTTCGACCGCAAGGCCGTGTTCGAGTTCCCCAAGCCCGAGGGCCTGGTGCTCGAGGAGCTGGAGCTGGCCTTGATCGACGGCGGGTTGACGGAACTGGTCGAGGAGAACGGCACCGTCTACGTGTACGCCGAGTACACCGACTTCGGCAGCATGGCGCAGGCGCTCGAGTCGCAGGGGATCGAGGTCGCGAAGTCGAGCCTGCAGCGCATCGCGCAGAATCCGCAGGAGTTCAACGAGGAACAGCTGACCGACATCGAGAAGCTGCTCGACAGGATCGAGGACGACGAGGACGTGCAGGCGGTCTACACGAACATCTCGTAGCCTGCCTGCCGCACGGCGATGAAGCCGGCCGCGCCTGCAACGGGCGCGGCC
>CAINDZ010000307.1 GCA_903847545.1 uncultured bacterium
CTCGTCCTTCTCGCTGACGACGACCATGCCGATGACGCGCTCGCCCTCTGCCAGCGCGATGCCGCGCACGCCGCGGGCCGTGCGGCCCATCGAGCGCGCCTGCTCCTCGGGGAAGCGAATGGCCATGCCGTCGCTGGTCGACAGGATGATGTCGCTCTGGCCGTCGGTCTCGCGCACCGCGACCAGATGCTCGCCCTCGAGCAGGCTGATGGCGCGGATGCCGGCCGCGCGCGGCCGCGCGAACTCGGTCAGCGGCGTGCGCTTGACCTGGCCCTGGTCGGTGGCGAAGGCCAGGAAGGCGTGCTCGCTGAACTCGCGCACCGGCACGATGGCGTGGATGCGGTCGCCCGGCTGGATCTGGATCAGGTTCACCAGCGGCTGGCCCTTGCTGGTGCGGTTCGTCTTCGGGATGCGGTGCACCTTCAGCCAGTGCAGCTGCCCGTTCTCGGTCAGCACCAGCAGGTACTGGTGCGTGGTGGCGATGAAGAGGTTGTCGACGAAGTCCTCGTCCTTCGTCCCCATCGCCGTGATGCCCTTGCCGCCGCGGCCCTGCTGGCGGTAGGTGTCGACCGGGATGCGCTTGGCGTAGCCCTGGTTGCTGATCGTGACGACCATCGGCTCGTCGGCGATCAGGTCCTCCAGGTCGATCTCGCCCTCGTCCTCGACGATCTGCGTGCGCCGCGCGTCGGCGTAGGCCTCGCGCACCTCGCCGATCTCCGTGCGGATGATGCCCAGCACCAGGTCGCGGCTGGCCAGGATCGCCTTCAGGTGCGCGATCTTCGCGATCAGCTCGTTGTACTCGTCCTCGATCTTCTGGCGCTCCAGGCCGGTCAGGCGCGCCAGCCGCAGGTCCAGGATGGCCTGCGCCTGGATCTCCGACAGCCCGAACTGCGCCATCAGGGCCTCGCGCGCGGCCTCGGTCGAGGCGCTGGCGCGGATCAGCGCCACGATGGCGTCGATGTTGTCCAGGGCGATACGGTAGCCCTCGAGGATGTGGGCGCGCTCCTCGGCCTTCCGCAGCTCGTAGCGCGTGCGGCGGACGACGACTTCCTCGCGGAAGTTCAGGAACTCCTGCATCGCCTCCTTCAGCGACATCACCTTGGGCTGGCTGCCCACCAGCGCCAGGTTGATCACGCCGAACGTGCTCTGCATGAGCGTGTGCGCGAACAGCGCCTTGAGCACCACCTGCGGGAACGCGTCCTTCTTCAGGACGATGACGATGCGCATCCCCTCGCGGTCGCTCTCGTCGCGCAGGTCGCTGATGCCCTCGAGCGTGCCGGCGCGCACCAGGCCGGCGATCTTCTCGATGAGCGTCGCCTTGTTCACCTGGTACGGGATCTCGTGCACGATGATCTGGGCGCGGCCGCCGTCGAGCATCTCGATCTCGGTGCGCGCGCGCACGACGACGCGGCCGCGGCCGGTCGTCACGTAGTCGAAGATGCCGCGGCGCCCATGGATGACGCCGCCGGTCGGGAAGTCGGGGCCCTGCACGTACTGCAGCATCTCGTGCGGCTGGCAGTCCGGGTTGTCGAGCAGCGCGATCAGGCCGTCGCAGATCTCGCCCATGTTGTGGGGCGGGATCTTCGTGGCCATGCCGACGGCGATGCCCTCCGAGCCGTTGACCAGCAGGTTCGGCACGCGGGCCGGCATCACCGACGGCATCATGCGCGAGCCGTCGTAGTTCGGGATGAAGTCGACGGTTTCCTTGTCGAGGTCGTCCAGCAGCTCGGTGGCGAACTTCTGCAGGCGCGCCTCGGTGTAGCGCTCGGCGGCCGCGGCGTCGCCGTCCACCGACCCGAAGTTGCCCTGCCCGTCGACCAGCGGGTAGCGCAGCGAGAAGTCCTGCGCCATGCGCACCAGCGTGTCGTACACCGAGGTGGTGCCGTGCGGGTGGTAGTTGCCGGTGGTGTCGCCCGTGATC
>CAINDZ010000308.1 GCA_903847545.1 uncultured bacterium
AGGCGCTCGAGCGCTCGGGCACCAAGGCCGGCAACAAGGGATTCGACGCGGCGCTGTCGGCGCTCGAGATGATCGACCTGTTCGCGGCCATCGACAAGGGCTAGTGAGTCCGTTTAGTTCCCGCCGGGGGGCAGGCGGTACACGCTGATCGCCAGGGCGGGATCCTGCCAGGCGGGCGTCCAGCCGGCGCCCGCCAGCAGCGAGTGCCAGCGTTCGCCCTCGTCATCCAGCCGGCGCGGCGGGCCCTCGAGCGACGGCGCCAGCAGCAGCCAGCGCGCGCCGTGCGTCGCGGCGCGCGCCTGCATCCGTGCCAGGTCGGGTTCGCCCAGCGCGACGACGGGCCGGTCCAGCCGCACGTGCCTCGGCAGCGGCTCCTGCGCCATGACCACGTCGCCCGGCGCGGTGTTGGCGGCGAACCAGTCTGCGCCGTCGCCCGGGTCGACGAACCCGTGCCCGGCGTGGGCCGACGCTTCCTCCAGGGGGCGCGCCACGCGCCACGCGTTGTGGCCGAGGCAGGCCAGCAGCGCCGCGATGACCAGCACGGCACGCGCGCCGGGGCCCGGCGCCCCGCGCAACGCCCACCACCACAGCGCCGGCAGCAGAGGGAGCAGCAGCCGCGTCTGCACGCCCGAGGGCCAGCCCTCGAAATTCGCGAGCGCCAGCAGCGTGAAGCCCGCATACCAGAGCAGCAGGGGCGATGTCGCGTCGTCGGGGTCGTCCTGGCGGCGGCGCGCCGCCCCGACCGCGATCACGACGAGCAGGGCCAGCGCGACCGCACCCTGCAGCCACACCGCGGCCGCGCCGAGGCGCGCGCTGAGCGGCCCGCCGAACGCCGGGATCATCAGCACCGCCAGTTCCTGCGCATAGCCGAGGAGGTTGTGCCCCATGAACGCCGCGCGCGCGCCGAACCCGGCGTGGTGGGCCAGCACCTGCGCGCGATAGCCGTCGCCCAGCCAGAGCGCGCCGGCCGACCAGCCCGGCAGCAGCAGCACCAGCTGCGTCGCTGCCGTGCCCGCCAGCACGACGCCGGCGCGCACCCAGCGCCGGCGCCCCGCCAGCGAAGCCACGAGAGCCAGCAGCACGGCCAGCCCGATCGTGCGCGTGAGCATCGCCAGCCCCGCCAGGACGATCACGGCGGCGTAGCGGCGCGGCGAGGGCGCCCGGCCGTCGACGAGGCCGCGCCCGAGCAGCAGCGCCCCGAGCGCAATCGCAGCGAACGCGACGTCGCTCGTCACGCGCCCGGCCCAGGCGACCAGCCACGGGTTCAGCGCCACGCACGCGAGGATGAGCACGCTGTGCGTCGAGTCGTCGTGGCGACCCAGGCGCCAGGCCAGGCCGACGAACGCCAGCGACGCCAGCACGCCCACGAGCTTGAGCAGGTCCAGCCCGTGCGGCTGGGCGAAAGCCATGGGAGCCAGCAGCAACGGATACCCGGGCGGGAACAGGCCGGGGTTGGCGGCGGGTACGTCGGGGCCGGCTTGCACGACGGGTCCGTGGCCGGCGGCCAGCGACCGCGCCATGGCGACGTAGTAGGCATCGTCGGTCAGGCTGCCGATCGGCGTCTCGTCCAGGCGCAGCGCGACCAGGACCGCGAACGCGACCAGCACCACGGTCAGCCCGCGGCGGACGCCCCCGAGGGTCCGGGGGTCAAGGGGCCGGCCCGGGCCGAAGGGGCTGGAGCGGAAGCGCGGGTTCAGCGGCATAGCCTGATCGGCGCCTTTCGGCAGGGCATCGGGTCGGGGCCGGCAAAGGACGGGGTCCCCGGGGCCACTCTAGGGGCGGATGGGCCGCCGGGGCAAGCACTCCCCGCTTATTGTCAATTCCAGGCCGGTGGGCTATCATTGAGGCCTGCGGCGGGCCAGACCCGCCGTCCTTGCACCGGGGCCCGCGCCGGGCCCGACGAGCCGTTCTTTGACAGGAGAATACCGGTGGGCAAACGCAGAAAAGGCCGTGAAATCGTCCTGCAGTCGCTCTACGCCTCGCTGATCAGCGGGGGCGACGTGCTGGCCGTGCTGGAGGACCAGCTGCTCCGCCGGGAATCCGCTCCTGAAACCGTGACCTTCGCGCGCGATCTCGCCCGCAAGGTCAGGGACCACCGCACCGAGAACGAGGCCTGGCTCCGGACGCTCGTCAGCGCCCGCTGGGACCCCTCGCGCCTGGGCTCGCTCGAGCTCTGCATCCTCCACCTGGGCCTGTCCGAACTGAAGCACAGCCCCGAGGTGCCGTTCCGCGCCGTCATCAACGAGGCCTGCGAACTGGCCCGCCGCTACTGCGAGGAGGGCGCCATCGGCTTCGTCAACGGCGTGCTCGACCGCGCCGCGCACCAGGTCTATCCTGACGCCGCCGCGGCCCCGGCCGACGGTCTCATGGATGATGACGATGACGAGGCGGGCGCCGCCGACGGTGCCGCCGACGCCCATGAGCTGGACGCCGACTTCGGCGACACGCCGCTGCGCAGCGAGGCCGCGCTCGACCCCGGGAAGGACCGCTGATGAGGGCCTCGACGCCCGGCCACTGGCAGCGCTTCTGGGAACAGGCCGACAGCCTGGAACTGGACGACGTGTACGGCACCGACGGGCGCATGGTCCGCGAGATCACCCGCATCTTCGCCGGCGATGCGCAGGGCCTGCGCGGCCGCCGCATCCTCGAGGTGGGGGCGGGCACCGGCCGTGACGCCGTGGCGCTGGCCGCCGCCGGCGCGCAGGTCGTGACGATCGACTACGTGCCCGGCTCGCTGGGGCTGACGCAGAAGGCCGCCGCGCAGGCGCGCGCCGACGTCACCGCCGTCTGCGGCGACGGCCTGACGATGCCGTTTCCCGAGGGCACCTTCGACGTGGTCTTCCACCAGGGCCTGCTCGAGCACTTCCGCGAGCCCGGCTTCCTGCTGCACGAGAACGTGCGCGTGCTCAAGCCCGGCGGCTACCTGGTCGTCGACGTGCCGCAGACCTTCCACTACTACACGCTCGGCAAGCAGCTGCTGATCGCGCTGAACCGCTGGTTCGCCGGCTGGGAGACGCAGTTCACGATCGCCCAGCTCGAGGCGCTGGCCACGGCCCAGGGCACGACCATCACGCGCAGCTACGGCGACTGGATGGTGCCGGGGCTGTGGTACCGCGCGCTGCGCAAGGTGCTGCTGACGCGCACCGGCCTGAAGCTGCCGATGCACCCCGAACCCGTGCCGCCGCTGGCGCGCCTGGGCGAGGCGTGGCGCCGCTGGTTCGCGCGCCGCCGGCTGTCCCTGTACACGACGCCCACGATCGGGGTCATCGCGCGCAAGCGCGGCGGCACGGCGGAACGGGCCGCGACGTGAGGATCCTGGCCGTCAACTGGCGCGACACGGTCGACCCGATGGCGGGCGGGGCCGAGCAGCACCTGCACCACATCCTGGCGGGCGCCGTGCGCCGCGGCTGGCAGGTGGACCTCTGCTGCGCCGACTATCCCGGCGGCGGCCCGCGCGGGCAGATCGACGGCGTCGAGGTGCACCGGCGCGGCCACTGGACGGTGGCCAACCTGACCGTGCCGCCGCTGGTGCGCGAACTGCTGCGCCGGAACCGCTACGACCTCGTCGTCGAGGACATCAACAAGATCCCCTTCTACACGCCGCTGTACGCGGGCAAGGTGCCGGTGCTGGCGATCGTGCCGCACCTGTTCGGCACCACCGTGTACCGCGAGACGAACGCCCTGGTGGCGACCTACGTGTACGCGGCCGAGAGCCTCATCCCGCGCGTGTACGGCCGCTGCGAGTTCGAGGTGATCAGCCCGTCGACGCGCGACGACCTCGTGGCCCGGGGCCTGGATCCCTCGCGCGTGACGACGATCCTCTGCGGCCTCGAGCACGCGCGCTTCACGCTGGCCGACCCGCCGCCGCGCGCCGACCACCCGCTGCTGGTCAGCTGGAGCCGCCTGCGCCGCTACAAGAGCCTGGACGTGGCCATCCGCGCCTTCGACATCGTGCAGCGCCAGCTGCCCGCGGCGCGCCTGCTCATCATGGGCCGCGGCCCGGACGAGCAGCGCCTGCGCGCACTGGTGACGAAGCTGGGCCTGCAGGACAAGGTCGAGTTCCGCGGCTTCCAGCCGTGGGACGAGCTGGTGCGCACGCTGCACCGCTGCCACGTCTTCCTGAACCCCAGCCCCAAGGAGGGCTGGGGGCTGACGGTGATCGAGGCCAACCAGTGCGGCCTGCCCGTGGTGGCCACCGACGCGCCGGGCCTGCGCGATTCGGTGCGCGACGGCGAGACGGGCGTGCTGGTGCCCTACGGGGACGCGCAGGCGATGGCCGACCACGCGCTGCTCCTGCTGCGCGACCGCGACTACCTCGAGCGCATGGCGACCGGCGCCCGCGCGTGGGCCGCCACCTTCGACTGGGACCGGTGCGTGGACGAGTCGCTCGAGCTGATGAAGCGCGTCGCCGCCCAGGGCGCGCGCCCGCCGCGGAAGGGCGACCGGTGAGTCCCGCCCTCCGCGCACGGCTGGTCCTGGCGTTCAAGGTGCTGGGCACCCTGGCGCTGGTCGCGTTCGTGCTGGCGAAGCTGCCCGTGCGCGAGATCGAGGCGGCGATGAGCCACCCGCACTGGGGCTGGCTCGCGGCCTCGCTGGCGGTCTACGCCGTGTCGGCCGTGCTGGGCGCCTGGCAGTGGGCGCTGATCCTGCGCGGCGTCGGCATCGAGGCCACGTGGGGCGACATCGCGCGCCTGTACCACATCGGCCTGTTCTTCAACAATTTCCTGCCCGCGAACATCGGCGGCGATGCCTGGAAGATCCTGGACCTCGGCGCGCGCGACGGGCGGCGCGCCGGCGTGCTGGGCGCCACCATGCTGGACCGCCTGATCGGCCTGGCCGCGCTCACGGTCCTGGCCTGCCTGGGGATGGGGCTGGCCGCGGCGCTGCATGTGCCGCTGCCGAAGGTCGCCCTCGTCCTGCTGCCGATCGGCGTGCTGCTCTTCGCGGCCCTTGCTGCCCTGTTGTCGCGGCGGCTGGGGGGCCTGCTCGTGGGGCTGGCCCGGCGCGTCGGCCTGGCCCGGCTGGCCGGGCCGGTGACCCATTTCACCGACGACCTGGCCCGCGTCGCCCCGCGCGTCGGCTGGCTCAACGGGATTTTCGGGCTGAGCCTCGGGATCCAGTTCCTGCGCCTGCTGACCCACCTGCTGGCGGCCTGGGGGCTGGGCTTTGCCGTGGGTAGCGTCGCGGCGCTGCAGCTGGCCGTCCTGATTCCCGTGCTCGCCTTGAGCCTGACCCTGCCTATCTCCATCAATGGCATCGGGTTGCGCGAATCGGTGTCAGCCGGCCTGCTGACCTGGGCCGGATTGGCGGCTCCCCAGGCGGTGGCCATGGAGCTGGCCGCGTACCTGGTCCAGGTGGCCTACAGCCTGGTTGGCGGCCTGTTCCTGTGGCGGCGGCGGCGCCCCGGCGCCGCGGGCTGCGCCTGAGCGCCCGGCAGGGCCCCGGGAACCCCCGGCAGGCCCCGGTTGTTCGCTGCAGTTCGGTGTGCTAGCTTGGGTTGCGTTGCGGCCCCGGCCATCGACCGGCGGCCGTCGCGGCGTTATGCGCTGCCCTGCGGGTCGACCCCGCCCGGCCCGGCACGCCCCGACACCGCACTGAGACCGGGCCGCGCTGCGGCCCCGCCCCCTGACGAAGGTGACAACGTGACTGCAAACTGGCTCCGCCGGCCCCAGGTCCTGATCGCCGCCGGTGTGTTCGTCCTGACGCTTGCCGTCTACATGGCCACCCTGAACTCGACGACGCCGTTCTGGGACTCCGGCGAGTTCATCACCACCAGCCACATCGTCGGCGTGCCGCACCAGCCCGGCACGCCGCTGTACGTGCTGATGGGTCGCGTCTTCGACGTGCTGTTCAGCGGGCAGCCGGACATCGCAAAGGCGTCGATGCACACCGCCTGGGCCGTCAACTTCATGTCGGCTTTCTTCAGCGCGCTGGCGGTCGTCTTCATCTACCTGCTGATCTGGGAGTTGGCGCGACGCGCCGACCCCGATTCGGGCTGGCTGGCGCACGCGGGCGGCGTGGCGGGCGCCCTGTTCCTGGCGTTTTCCGAGACGTTCTGGGCCAACGCCATCGAGGCCGAGGTCTACGGCCTGGCGGCCTTCATGCTGGCGCTCATGGCCTGGCTGGCCGTGCAGTGGTACCAGGACCGCGGCCATGTCGGCAGCAACCACCTGCTGCTCCTGATGATCTACCTGCTGGGCCTGGGCGTGGGCTTCCACCTGGGCACGCTGCTGGTCTACCCCGGCATCTTCGTGCTGATGGTGCTCGCCGGCCGCCGCAAGCTGCCGCTGTGGGACGTGCTGCTGATGAGCGCCGGCCTGGCGCTGTTCCTGTATTCGACGACCAACAGCAAGAACGGCCTGCTGATGGCCCTGCTGGCGATCTACCTGGTGGCCGTCGGCATCCGTGCCTTCGGCGGCCATCGCTTCGCCCTGTGGGGCAGCGCCCTGTTCTTCCTGGGCCTGACCGTGCACGCGATCATGATGATCCGCGCCGGCGCCCATCCCGAGCCTTACGTGAACCAGACGGCGCCGAAGGACTTCAGCACGCTGATGTCGGTGATCCGGCGCGAGCAGTACCCGCCCCTGAACCCGTTCAACCGGCAGGCGCCGATCGGCTGGCAGTTCTCGTACTACTACAAGTTCCTGCTCGACCAGTTCTGGTTCCTGGGCAAGGGCCAGGGCATGCTGACGGTCGTCTCGACGGTGCTGGGCCCCATCTTCCTGGCGCTGGTCGGCGTCTTCCACGGCTTCCGGCGCATCCGCCCGCTGGTTTTCGTGCCGCTGCTGGGCTACCTGATCAACGGCGAGATCCTGACGCTTTACCTGAACTTCACGAACCACGAGGTGCGCGAGCGCGACTACTTCTACTTCGCGGCGTTCATGTTCGCGGCCGTGTTCATCGGCCTGGGCGTGGCCGCGCTGCTGCGCTACCTGGCGGGCGCCGAGGGCAGGTCGGCGGCGCAGCTCGAGGCCGCGGACAAGGGCGGGGACTGGCTGAAGGGCGCGGCGGAGCTCAAGCCGGTGAGGCTGAAGCCGGTCGTGATCGCCGCCGGCGGCATCCTGCTCCTGCTGCCGCTGTTGCCGCTCATGCCCGGCAGCGTGAAGTGGTTCGAGCACGACAACACCAAGAACTACATCGCCTACGACTACGCCTGGAACATCCTGAACGGGTGCGACCAGAACGGCATCCTGTTCACCAACGGCGACAACGACACGTTCCCGATCTGGTACCTGCAGGAAGTCGAGCGCTTCCGCCGCGACGTCACGGTCGTGAACCTGTCGCTGGTGAACCTGCCGTGGTACATCAAGCAGCTGAAGCACAATCCCGAGCACCCGCTGGCGATGAAGCGCACCGACCAGCAGATCGACGAGCTGCGGCACCGCCTCTACGAGGACCCCAAGACGGGCGAGCGCACGTTCGTGATGATCAAGGACTACGTGCTCGAGGACATCATCGCGACGAACAAGGCGGGCGAGAACCGGCAGACGTTCTTCGCCGTGACGATCCCGTCCGAGAACATGAAGCGCTACTTCCCGGACCTGCAGATGGAGGGCATGGCCTACCGCCTGACGGACAAGCCGGGGCCGGACAACCAGCCGACCACCGATCCGCAGGCCGTCATGCAGAACATGCTCGGCGTCTACAGGCTGGGCTCGGTGATGGATGCGGGTGACGCCCCGCGCCACGACGCCTATCGCGCCATGTCCGGGCTCGTGTCGGACGCCCCGCGGCAGGGGCAGGGGCTGGGGCAGGCGCGGCGCGAGCTGACGTCGGGCGACCTCAACCGGCTGGTGGACATGCTGGGCAAGGAGCGCACCGACCAGTACCGCGTGGCCAACGCCACCTTCCTGCTGGGCAACTACCCGGCCGCGCTCAACCGCGCCGGCTACGAGTTCTACCTGCAGGCGAACGAGGTCTTCCAGGTCGACCGCGAGCGCTACAAGGAGCTGCTCGAGCGCTCGCTGGCCGCGTTCAAGGCCAGCCTGGCCGTCTCGCCCTACAACGACCAGGCGCTGGAGTTCCTGCCGCTGCTGCTGGTGCAGGCCTACAAGGACGACGAGGCGCTGGCGCTGCTGGACTCGATGAAGGGACACGTGGACCCGAAGGACGAGGAGCGCCTCGTCTTCGGCGCCATCAGCGGCTTCGTCCGCGGGGGCGTCCCCGAGCTGGCGGTCAAGTGGTTGAAGGCGCGCATCGCGCAGGACCCCGGCCGCAAGTTCTACTACCAGGCGCTGTTCGGCGTGCACCAGGCCCTGGGCGAGGTGCCGCAGGCCCGCGCCGTCATGGAGTCGTGGCAGAAGCAGAGCGGCGAGCAGGATCCCGACATGGCCAAGGCGCTGACGCAGATGCGCAGCAGCGCCACCCAGAGCGAGCAGGACCAGGTCCGACAGAAGGTGGAGGGCGCCCTTGGCCAGTGAGCACGTGCCCGGCGCCGACGCGCGCGAGATCGTCGCCGGCCTGCCGGCGCGCGTGACCGACATCCTGGCCCCGGGCGCGCCCGTGGTCGTGACCGGCTGCGCGGGGTTCATCGGCAGCACCATCAGCGAGGCCCTGCTCGAGCTGGGTTGCCGCGTGACGGGCGTCGACTGCCTGACCGACTACTACGACCCGGCGCTCAAGCGCGAGAACCTGGCCGCCGCCCTGGCGCACCCGAACTTCACGTTCCGGCAGGAGGACCTGCAGGAGCTGGATCCGGTGGGCCTGCTGGCGGGGCAGCGCGCCTGCTTCCACCTGGCGGCGCAGGCCGGCGTGCGCGCCAGCTGGGGCGACTATTTCGCCGAGTACCTGGGCCGCAACGTGATGGCCACGCAGCGGCTGCTCGAGGCCTGCCGCCAGCCCGCGGTGGCCGGCACGCTGGCGCGCTTCGTGTACTCGAGCAGCAGCTCGGTCTACGGCGACCAGGAGCAGTTCCCGGTCACCGAGCAGGCGCTGCCGCAGCCGCGCTCGCCGTACGGCGTGACGAAGATGGCGGCCGAGCACCTGTGCGTGCTGTACTCGGCGAACTTCGGCGTGCCGACCAGCAGCCTGCGCTACTTCACGGTGTACGGCCCGCGCCAGCGGCCGGACATGGCCTTCCGCAAGTACATCGAGGCGGCGCTCGACGGCCGCACCTTCCACGTCTACGGCGACGGGCAGCAGACGCGCGACTTCACCTACGTGGCGGACGCGGTGCGCTCGAACCTGCTGGCCGTGGCCTGCGACAAGCCGTGGGAAGTGTTCAACACCGGCGGCGGCAGCCGCGTGGCTTTCGGCGACTCGCTGGCCCTGCTGGGCGAGCTGCTGCGCGAGCAGGTGCCCGGCATTTCGGCCACCGTCGAGTACCGTCCCGTCGCCGACGGTGACGTGCGCGACACCTTCGCCGACCGCACGCACGTCGAGGCCACCATCGGCTACCGGCCGACGGTCGAGTTCGCCGAGGGCCTGCGCCGCGAGGTGGCGTGGGCCGTGGCGCGGAGGCGCAAAGCGTGAGCGACCACGACCGTCCCGCCGCCGGCGCCGACCCGACCTGCGACCTGTCGGTCGTCGTACCGGCCTTCAACGAGGCCGAGTCGCTGCCCGAGCTGGTCGACCGCATCGCGGCCGCCGCCGAGGGGCGCGGCCTGTCCTGGGAAGCCTGGATCATCGACGACGGCAGCACCGACGACACGTTCGCCGTCACGCAGCGGCTGGCCGCGCAACGGCCCCAGGTGCACGGCCTGTCGTTCGGGCGCAACTTCGGGAAGGCGGCGGCGCTGGCCGCCGGCTTCGCCGCCTGCGGCGGCGCCATCGTCATCACCATGGACGCCGACCTGCAGGACGACCCCGCCGAGATTCCCGCGCTGATCGACAAACTGGACGAGGGCTACGACCTGGTCTCGGGCTGGAAGCAGAAGCGCCGCGACAGCCTCGTGAAGAACCAGACCAGCAAGGTGTTCAACTGGTTCACCGGGCGCATGTGCGGCCTGAAGCTGCACGACTTCAACTGCGGCCTGAAGGCGTACCGTCGCGAGGTGACCCAGCGTGTCCGGTTGTACGGCGACATGCACCGCTACGTGCCGGCGCTGGCGCACCTGGACGGATTCCGCGTCGCTGAACTGCCGGTGCGACATGCGGCGCGCAAGTACGGCAAGACCAAGTACGGCATGGCGCGCTTCATCAACGGCTTCCTGGACCTGCTGACCGTCTACTTCCTGCACGCCAAGCGCACCTCGCCGCTGCACTTCTTCGGCCGCATGGGCCTCGTGTGCTTCGCCGGCGGCGGCGGCATCAGCCTGTACTTCCTGGCGTGGTGGCTGCTGGGCCA
>CAINDZ010000309.1 GCA_903847545.1 uncultured bacterium
ACCAGGTCGACGTCCTGGTCGCCCTCGATGTCGGTGATCACCGGCGAGGTGCGCACCGGGCCGGTCAGGGTGATCGGGAAGCCGTTCATCGGCTGCCCGTCCGCGTGGTACACGTACAGGTTGTAGGGCGCGCCGACGTCGCCGCCGCCGATGCCCTGCACGATCTCGGGCACGCCGTCGCCGTCCAGGTCGCCCACCACAGGGCTTGCCTCGGAGCTGCCCGGCAGGTCGACCGGCCAGCCGGCCTTCACCTGGCCCGACGTGCCGTCGGCGGTGTTCGTGCTGACGACGACCAGCTTCGCGCTCAGGCCCGTGGCATTCGGCGTGTAGATGACCTCGAGCTTGCCGTCGCCGTCCAGGTCGGCCAGCGCGGGGCTGGTCGCCCACTCGTTGCTCGACGTGTAGGGCATGCGCACCGGGAAACCGGGGTAGTCGGTGCCGTCCTCGTGCACCACGTACACCCAGCGCTGGGCGTCGTAGGTCACCAGCTCGGTCACGCCGTCGCGGTCGACGTCGCCGGCGGCGATGTCGACGTTGATGCCGGCGTTGACCTGCTTCGGGAATCCGGGCAGGAAGGTGCCGTTCCAGCGCATCGCCATCAGGCGCTTGATGCCCGAGGCGTCGTTCTTGGTGCCGAAGACGATGTCCCGGGCGCCGTCATGGTCCAGGTCGACGAGCGTCGGGCCGCTGCGCGACCACTCCCACTGCGCGCCTTCGCGCACGTAGAGCACGCCCTGCGAGGCAGGGTTGGCATCGCCGTCGATCACCTCGGTGCCGTCGCCGTTCCAGGCCCAGATCACGCCGTTCAGCGTGTGGACCACGACCTCGGGCAGGTGGTCGCCGTCGATGTCGCCCACGGCGGGGGCCGCCCAGTTGAACGACGAGCCCGACGGGCCGTTGAACGCGCGGGGCCACCCGGGCACCTCGGTGCCGTCGGCCTTGAAGGCGTGGATGCGCGCGACGGGCGTGCGCTCGCTGACGATGATCTCGGCGCCGGGCAGGCCGTCGATGTCGGCCAGCGTCACAGCCGCCAGCTCGAGCAGCGTCCCGTCGGGGAAGTTCGAGAACTGGCCCAGCGTCAGCGCCACGCCGTCGCCGTTGCGCACCTCGGTGCCGTTGTGGTGCCAGGCGTAGACCTGGCCGCTGGCCAGGACGATCTCCAGGTCGTTGTCGCCGTCGATGTCGCCGACGGCCAGCGGGCCGCTGGTCTCACCGTCGAACGGCGCGGGGAACCCGGCCTTCTCGGCCGGCGCCGTCGAGCAGCTGATCGTCGCGGAGTAGCCGCTGGGCACGCGCGACGAGTCCACCGCGACGATCCGGTAGTGGAACGGCGTCAGCAGCGGCAGCCCGCTGTCGACATAGGTCGAGACCCGCGCGACCACGTCCGGATTGATGCGCGTGTACGGGCCCGCCACCGCCGGGGCGCGGAAAATGTTGTAGCCGTACACGTCGGCGCTGGCAGACGGCGTCCACAGCAGCTGGATGGAGCTGGGCCCCAGGGACGTCGAGGCCTCGAGCTGGGTCGGCGGCACCGGGCGGCCCAGGGTGAAGTCGTGGCGCACCTTGCGCCCGTAGCCGTCCTGCAGCACGACCCATGCGGGCGCCGCGAGCGCCGTGTCGGCCACCGTCAGCGAGAAGACCGTCGACGCCGTGCCGTGGCCGAGCAGGCCCAGCGAGGTCCACGTGGCGACCGAGTCCTGCACGGTCACGTTCGGGCTGACGGTCCGCAGGCGCCCGGTCAGCACGCCCGAGGCGCCGGCGCCGAAGTTCTTCACGTCGACCGTGACGGCGAGCCGCTCGCCGTTCTCCTGCACGCCGTTCGCGTTGCCGAACGCCGCATCCTGCCAGTCGAGGCTCGTCACCTCGGGCTGCGGCGCGTTCACGGGCACCGTGTACTCGGAGTACCAGTGCGTGGTGCCGGAGTAGGCGTCCGACTTGAACGTGACCGGGTGCCCGTCGGGCATGGTCCCGGCGAAGTCGACCAGGATCGGCGTCGTCGCCGCGGTGACGGCGCCGGCGGCGGCGTTGCTGAGCGCGACGTTGGCCGTCACGACGGTCACGCCCGTCGCCGTCGTCGTCAGCGCGCCGCGCAGGCTCGTGGCCGACGTCGTGCCCGTGTTCAGGTAGGTCGGCGAGAAGGCGATGCGCTCGCCGGCGTCGATGACGCCGTTGCCGTTGCCGATGCTGCCGGCCGTCCCGTTGTCCACGAACGGCATCGCGGTGACCTTCAGGTAGCGGCCGCTCAGGGTCACGGGGATCGAGCGCGTCACCGTCGCCAGGTTGTGCCCGGTGACGATGAGCGTCGCGGTGCCCGCGCTGGGCAGCAGCGCCGACAGGGCCACCGTGCCGGTGGCGTCGGTGGTGCCGTAGACCAGCTCCTCGTTCGGCTTGGCCAGGCAGACCAGGGCGCCGGCGACGGCCACGCCGCCGTCGGTCACCGTGACGCTGACGGTGCGCTGCCCGGCGGCGATGCTCGTCGGCGCCGTGACGGCGGCGGTGCGGGGCACGGAGCTCCACAGGGCCAGCGCTGGGTCGCCCAGCAGGGTGTAGTTCTCGTAGGTCCAGCGGTCGAGATAGTTGGACTCGGTGTTCGCCAGCCACGGCAGGCGGCTGAGCGCCTGCAGGCGGCCGATGCGGTTCTCGCCCACGCAGTAGAAGTTGCGGAAGAACTCCTGCTGGTACGAGTTGGCCGCGGTCGGGAACGCCTCGCGCGTCGAGCCGACGGCGCACACCGCGCCGCCGTCCGGGTTCTGCACGAACCGCTCCATCAGGCAGCTGTTGTCGAAGGCCGCCGACGCGCAGTTCAGCCCGAACAGGAAGAACTGGTGCGTGCCGTTGACCAGGTTGTCGGCGTCGGTGGTCATGAAGTTGGCGTCGCCCACCGACATGTTGAAGAAGTAGCCGTGCCCGATCTGGTTGACGATGCCGTAGTTGCCGCCGTTCAGCGAGTCGATGAGGGCCGCCCGCGTCAGCGGCAGGTCGCGCGGGTACAGCGCGTCGGTCTGGTACATGCGCAACACCTGCATGTCGGTGCAGGGGTCGATGAGCGTGGTCACCTGCTCGTTGGCGTAGCTGGCGCCGTCCAGCAGGATGGCGTCGCCGGTCGCGTAGTCCTCGGGGAACAGCACCTCGGCCGCGAACAGCGTGCGCCCCGGCCAGAGCGTCCCTGCCGGCACCGACTCGTAGTTGATGACCTTCTGCACGAAGGACACGGCGTCGGCCACCGAGCTGACCGGCGCGCGGCCGATGTACACCTCGGAGGCGAAGTCGACCAGGTCGCCCGGCGCCTCGTACTTGGCGGGCTGGCCGTACCACGCATCGCCGTCGGCGTTCCAGTTGCCGTCCAGGCAGGCGAAGTAAAGGTCGCAGGGGATCGACGTGTAGCCGTTGGGCGGGTACAGCGAGTTGTCGATCATGCGCGGGGGCAGCACGTCCGAGTCGCCGCCCAGCAGCACGTACTGCACGCCCCACTTGGTGTAGGCGTCGCGGATGTACATGCGCATGGTTTCCTGGATGTCGGAGCCGTTGCGGTAGTTCGCGGCGATGTACTCGCGCGTCGCCACCACCGTCGGCATGCCGCGCGCGGTGCGGTAGTCGGCCAGCACCTGGAAGGAGGCGGCCAGCGCGCTGTTGGTGATGATCAGGCACGTGACCGGGCTGCCGGTCAGGCTGGGCGTCTTGTCGGGCGAGAAGGCGCCGGGCGCGCTCACGGCCACGCCGTCCACGCGGCGCATCGATGCCACCGCGCCGGGATTCGCGACCAGGCGCTCGAGCACCTGCCGGTTTTCCCGGGCCTCGCCGGCCACCAGGCGCTCGCGCTGCGCGATGTCGGGACCCGCGCCATCGGCCCAGTTGACGCGCACCGCGTAGTCGGCCAGGAACTCGC
Source organism: uncultured bacterium (assembly GCA_903847545.1). Taxonomy (GTDB): domain Bacteria; phylum Krumholzibacteriota; class Krumholzibacteriia; order LZORAL124-64-63; family LZORAL124-64-63; genus CAINDZ01. The sequence continues at coordinate 3,887 of CAINDZ010000309.1, forward strand.
AGGCGCCGCCTTCGTCCGGCAGCGCGCGCAACGGGGTGACCGCCACCGCCAGCAGCTGGTACCCGCGCCACACGTGCGTCGACCAGCCGGAGATCCACGCGCCCGTCGCGCGCTTGTCCAGCGCGGCGGCGACGTCGTTCGCGCCCAGGCGACCGCCGGTGCTCGTCGTCACGTCCGTCGCCAGGGCGAGCTGCCCCGGCACCTTCACCAGCGTGGAGGCCAGGGGCTCGACGACGACGTCGGCGACGCGCCGGTCCGCCGGCACCAGCAGCAGCAACTCGCGACTCGGCAGCATCGCGCGTCCGGGCACCGGCACCAGGCGCGTGCCCGGCATCTCGGCGGCCAGCGTGCCGTCGGCCTGCGTCACCCAACGCAACTGCGCGGCGTCGAAGCGATCCTCGTGGACGACCTCGCCGGCAGGCGTGGCGCACAGCACGGGACGCGGCGCCAGGCACGTGGCAGCAATGAG
>CAINDZ010000310.1 GCA_903847545.1 uncultured bacterium
CGCGGCGGGCGCAGCGGGCGCCGGGGCCGGTGCGGCCACCGCCGGCGCAGGCTTCGCGGCGGCGGCGGCGCCGGCCGCCTCCATCCGCATGATGACCTCGCCGATCTTCACGACCGAGCCCTCGCCGACGAGGACCTCGCTGATGACGCCGGCCGCGGGCGCGGGGATCGCCACGACGGCCTTGTCGGTCTCCATCTCCAGCAGCGTCTGGTCGGCCGTGACCTTGTCGCCCACCTTGACCGACAGGCTGATGACGGTGCCCTGCTTGACGCCGTCCGAGACTTCCGGGACGCGGATTTCCTGTGCCATGCCTATCCTCGCCGACTGCAACTAGTCGGTATGCGGGTTCTTCTTGCCGGGGTCGATCCCCAGGTCCTTCATCGCCGCCGTCACCACGGCGGGCTTGATCCTGCCGCTGACCGCCAACTCGTGCAGCGCCGCCAGCGCGATGTAGCGCGCGTCGACCTCGAAGAAGTCGCGCAGCTCGCGGCGGCTGTCGCTGCGGCCGAAGCCGTCGGTGCCCAGGATGTGCAGCTGGCCGGGGAACCACTTGGCCACCGTGGCCGGCAGCACCTTCATGTAGTCGCTGGCCGCCACGAAGACGCCCGACTCCTTCGCCAGCAGCGAGGCCAGGTACGGCTGCTTCTCCTTCTTGCCGGGATTCAGCAGGTTCCAGCGCTCGCACTCGATGGCGTCGCGGTAGAGCTCCTTGTACGAGGTGACGCTCCACACGTCGGCCGCCACGCCGTACTTCGTCTCGAGGATCTCGGCCGCGGCCAGCGCCTCGTTCAGGATGGCGCCGGAACCCAGCAGGTGGGCCTTCGGCGCTTCATCCTTCGCGGACGGGCCCTTCAGGTCCGAGACGCGGAAGCGGTACATGCCCTTGAGGATGCCCTCGCGCACGCCCGGCCGCTTCGGCATGGCCGGCATGCGGTAGGTCTCGTTGGTGACCGTCAGGTAGTAGATCCAGTCCTCCTGGTGGCAGAACATCCGCGTGATGCCGTCGTGGATGATCACCGCCAACTCGAAGGCGAAGGCCGGGTCGTAGGCCTTGACCGGCGTCGGCGTCAGCGCCAGCACGTGGCTGTGGCCGTCCTGGTGCTGCAGGCCTTCGCCCGCCAGCGTGGTGCGGCCGGCCGTGGCGCCCACCAGGAAGCCGCGCGCGCGGCTGTCGCAGGCCTGCCAGATCTGGTCGCCCACGCGCTGGAAGCCGAACATCGAGTAGAAGGTGTAGAACGGGATCATGCTGACGCCGTTGTTGGCGTAGGCGGTGCCCGCGGCGATGAAGCTGGCCATCGAGCCGGCCTCGCTGAGGCCCTCCTCGAGGATCGCGCCCGTCTTCTTCTCGTTGTAGAACAGCAGGCTGCCCTTGTCGACCGGCTCGTACAGCTGGCCGGCGTGCGAGTAGATGCCCACCTGGCGGAACAGCGACTCCATGCCGAAGGTGCGGGCTTCATCCGGTACGATGGGCACGATCAGCTTCCCGAACTCGGGGTCGCGCAGCATCTTCGCCAAGAGGTGCACGTAGGCCATCGTCGTGGCCAGCTCGCGGTCGCCGGAGCCCTCGTAGTACTCGCTGAACAGTGCCTCGGTCTGGCAGGCGAACGGCTGCGACGTGTTCACGCGCACGGGCAGCGCGCCGCCCAGCGACTCGCGGCGCGAGCGCAGGTACACCATCTCGGGACTGTCATCGGCGGGCCGGTAGAACGGCGCCGCGGAGATGTCCTCGTCGTTGATGGGGATGTTGAACCGGGTGCGGAACTCCTTGAGCTCGTCCTCGTTCAGCTTCTTCTGCGAGTGCGTGATGTTCTTGCCCTCGCCGGCCTCGCCCAGGCCGTAGCCCTTGATGGTCTGCGCGAGGATGACCGTCGGCGTCTTCTTGTGCTCGACGGCCGACTTGTACGCCGCGTAGACCTTCGCCGGGTCGTGACCGCCGCGCCGCAGCTTGCGGATCTGCTCGTCCGAGTAGCCGCCCACCAGGTCCAGCAGCTCGGGATACTTGCCGAAGAAGTGCTCGCGGATCGTGGCGCCGTCCGAGATGTTGTAGCGCTGCATCTCGCCGTCCAGCACGTCGTCCATGCGCTGGCGCAGCAGGCCCTTCGTGTCGGCCTCGAGCAGGGGATCCCAGTCCGAGCCCCAGATCACCTTGATCACGTTCCAGCCGGCGCCGCGGAAGGCGGCCTCCAGCTCCTGCATGATCTTGCCGTTGCCGCGCACCGGGCCGTCCAGCCGCTGCAGGTTGCAGTTGATGACGAAGATGAGGTTGCCCAGCTGCTCGCGCGCGGCCAGCGTGATGGCGCCCAGCGACTCGGGCTCGTCCATCTCGCCGTCGCCCAGCAGCGCCCACACCTTGCGGCCGCTGGCGGCGCGCAGGCCGCGGTCGACCAGGTAGTGGTTGAAACGTGCCTGATAGATCGCGCTCAGCGCGGTCAGGCCCATCGACACCGTCGGGAACTCCCAGAACCCGGGCATCAGGAACGGGTGGGGGTAGCTGGACAGGCCGCCCTCGGGGTGCAGTTCGTGGCGGAAGTTGGCCAGGTCCTTCTCCGACAGCCGGCCCTCGAGGAAGGCGCGGGCGTACAGGCCGGGCGAGGCGTGCCCCTGGAAGAAGATCTGGTCGCCCAGGAAATCCTCGGTGCGGGCCCGCCAGAAGTGGTTGAACCCGACCTCCCACAGGGTGGCGGCCGACGCGTACGTCGAGATGTGGCCGCCGATGCCCGGCCGCTCGCGGTTGGCGCGCACGACCATCGCCATCGCATTCCAGCGGACGATGGACTTGATGCGCCGCTCGAGCTCGCGGTTGCCGGGGTAGACCGGCTGCTGCCGGGCGGGGATCGTGTTGATATACGGCGTGTTGGCCGTGAACGGGATGCTGACGCCGCGCTCCTGGGCGCGCGCCTGCAGCACCCGCAGCAGCTGGCGGACCCGGTCC
>CAINDZ010000311.1 GCA_903847545.1 uncultured bacterium
CAGCGACGACCCGCCGCCCTCGGTGCGCCGCGAGCGCGCCACCGCCGCGGCCAGCTTCGCGTACGGCAGCACGCGCCAGCCCGCGCGGCGCAGGGCGGCGATGTCGGCCGGGCCGGCCAGCCAGTGCAGTTCGCGCAGGCGCGGGGACGGGGAGGTTGATGCGCGCGGAAGCGTCTGGTCCATGCGAAGGCCGTCCGCAAGCGCCGGGCCGCTTGGCACGACCACCCCCCGCGCGTAGAATGACAGCTTCCCTGCCTGGAGCCGGAACCCGTCGGGAAGGTCGCCCGTTGCCGTCGGTCGCCACCACGCCGCGCGCGCGGATCCAACTGGTCGACGCCCTGCGCGGCGCCGCGCTGGCGGGCATCTGCCTGCTGCACGCGATCGGGCACTGGAGCTTCGCGAGCTACCCGGCCGCCCAGCCGGGCTGGCAGGCGACGCTCGATGCGCGGACCCGGCAGCTGGGGCTGCTGCTCCTCGAGGGCAAGGCCTACGCGGTGTTCGCCCTCCTGTTCGGCATGAGCTTCTTCCTCATCCTCGACCACTGGTCGAGCCGCGGCATCCGCCCCACCGGCAGGTTCGCGTGGCGGCTGGCGCTGCTCGGCGTCATCGGCTACGTGCACGGCATCGTCTTTCGTGGCGACTTCCTGCTGCCCATCGCGGTGGTCGGGCTGCCGCTGGTGCTGATCCATCGCCTGCGCAACCGGGCACTCGTGTGGCTCGCCGTCGTGCTGCTGCAGGTGCCCAGGGTGTGGGAGGCGGTGCGGGCGATCCGCGATCCCGGCTCGGCGCCGTCCGCCGCGCAGGCGGTGGCCGAAGAGCAGCACATCACCGATCTCTGCGCGCACGGCTCGTTCGGGGAAGTCAGCGCGTTCAACGCCGGTCGCGGCCAGGCGGCGCGGCTCTCGTGGCTCCTCGAGTCCGGCCGCTTCACGCAGATGCTGGGCCTGTTCCTGTGCGGGCTGCTGGTCGGCCGCAGCCGCCGGCTTGAGCAGCCGGAGCGCTGCGCCGGGCCGGCCCGTCGCGCCGTGCTGTCGGGCGCCCTCGCGTTCGCCGCCCTGTACCTCGCCCAGCACCGCCTGGCCGCCTGGGGACTTTCGGGGCCGGGCCTCGATCGCACCTACAACCTGCTGATGGCCTACCGCAACCTGGCCCAGGTCGTCGTGTATGTCGGCGGGTTCGTCCTGCTCTACAACCTCGCGCGCGCCCGGCGGGCGCTCGACGTGCTGGCCCCGTACGGACGGATGAGCCTGACCGGCTACGTGACGCAGGGCCTGGTCGGGGTGCCGCTCTTCTACGGCTACGGGCTGTCCCTGCACGACCGGCTCGGGCCCTTCGCGAGCGCCGGAGTGGGCATCGCGCTGGTCGCGGTGCAGTGCGCCGGCGCGTACCTGTGGCTGCGACGGTTCAACTACGGGCCGCTCGAGTGGCTGTGGCGTTGCGGCACGTTCCTGGATTTCAGGAGTCCGTTGCGGAGGGGGTGAGTGGGGAGTGGGCGCGAGAGTGAGGTTGGCTTCGCGGCCTACCGGATCAACGCCCCGATCCGCGGCCGCAACCCGGCGATCACCGTTTCGAAGCACGGCAGCTCCGTGACCAGCGGGCCAAGCCATTGTTCCCAGGTCCGCTCCACGTTGCCGAGTACGACGTCGGGGAAAAAGTCATCCGGTCGGGAGAACGCGACATTCCGCACGGCGCACTTCGCGCTCAGGAGGTCCGCAAATCCCGCCAATTCCATCTGGTCGCCATAGGCATCGAACAAGCGCCACAGGTCGTAGTAGTCCCGTGCGCGCGACCGACCCCAACCCCGCTCTTCCAGCCTGCGGGCGTGCTGGAGGATCGCCCGGAGCTTCTCCGCCACGATCTCCTCCAGTGCGTAGACCTGGACATCGGCCTGGAGCGGCTCGCCGTACTCATGGAGGATCGGGCGCCGCGTCATGGGCCGCATGACGGGCTCGTCCATCGTCACCTCGACCATCACGCGCGTGGCCGGCTCCTTCTGCCACGGCAGCCGGGCGCGGATCGTGAAGAATTCCTGGCCGCCGGGGTGCGGGTCGCGCTCCGTGTAGCGGGTGCAATCGATGCCGACGGGCGCATGTTCGTCGACGAGCCGAGCTGCCGCCGCACAGGCCTCGCCGACCGCAGCGAACAGCGCCTCGCCGGTCGGGACGCCCGGCAGTCCCGTGAAGTCCAGATCCTCCGAGAAGCGGTATTCCCCGAAGTAGCACTTCTTGAGCGCCGTGCCTCCCTTGAAGACCAGGGAATTCCGCAGGCTCTCCACCTGTTCGATGCCGGCCAGGATCCACGAGAGCAGGTAGTCCCGCTCAAGGACGTCCCACGGCAGGCCACTATCCCTTCGGGCCTCCTGAAGCCGGGTACGCAGCAGCTTCATGTGCCGACCTCCCCGGCAGGTTGACCTGGATCATCCAGCGCCCATCGCAAGGACCCCGCCGCTCGCCCGTCGGATCCAGTGTCCGGTACCCCTTGACGGAGAAGGAGAGCAACCGATCGAGGTGCGGGGACGTCAGACCCAAGTGATCGAGCACCCAGCCGAGCCGCTTGATGGTGGCCCCGTCGAGCCGGAGGGCGTAGTCGATGATGCGGTCCAGGTCCAGGTCGGCCAGCCTGACCTCGAACGCGTTGAGGACTTCCGCGAAGTCACCGCACAATTGCGGCTTCGACAGGCCGTCGATCAGCGTGCGCTCCGGATCGGTCACCGTCACACGGGCATCGCCGATCCAGACCTGCTCCGTGCCGAAGAACCGCTCGGGATCGACCTGCGCGAAGGTGAAGACCGCCCCGCCCGCAGGGTAGCCGTCATCCCCGGTGGTCGATTCGCGCCCGCGTGTCCGCGGCACGGATACGGCCGCCGTGGTCAGGACATGCACTCGCCGCGGCACCTGCTGCGTGAGCCCATGGAAATGCATCGCCGACCAGTGCGACACGGCCGCCGGCTGGACAAGGGCCATGGCGATCTCGAACTCGTGGACCGGCGCCACACCGGGAACCTCGGCGGTCAGGGCGTAGAGCCCCCGCCGGAGCGGGACGATCCAGCCGTCGCGCCCCACGTGGTGCAGGGCTTCCAGGAGGTAGTCGCCCTTCAGGCCGACCCGCGGGGCGAATTCCCGGGCCTGGTCCGTGGTGAAGATGCGATGGCCATGGCTGGCCAGGAGCCGGACCAGGTCGATTCCGACGGCAGACTTCTTGTGCTTTTTTTCGGTATTCATTGGATCTTGTCCAGTTTTCACCAGTTTTCAACAATTTGTCATCAACACAATATGGCAATCATTGGACATTGTCAAATATATGAACGTCGCTCTCTGGAAGCCACGCCGTGGCCGACAAAGACCGCCGCGCCTCTAGCCCCGCCACACACGCCAAGCGACTTCCACTGTGGCGCACTCAAATTCCATCAAATCCCCTGCACCTCGACGTGGTGGTTGCGCAACCCTCAAACAAAGACATCGCGGCGGCCGCGGGCGAATACTGCTGGTTGATGCAAGCTATGCGGCGGGAGGTCGAAGGCCTTCGCTAGCGCCGGCCCACAGGGAGTTAGGGAAGTGGCGGGCCAGAGGGGACCCTCGTCTCAAGTGGGCGCTTGCCAGTTGCGCGACCCGCGTTGCTGCAGCAAGACCGCCCGGGAGGGGCAGAATCCTGTACGCTGTCCAACGCACAATAGCAGGCTGATCGATCGTCGACGAAGCCCCTCCCTCCGATCATCAAGAAGCGGCCCCGGTCGCGGCCGGCCGGGGCCTTTGGAGAATCGTGTCGTAAGGTGACTAGCCGCCCCACATCACTTCAAGAGCGTCAGTCGCTTCGTGTCGCTCATGCCATCGCCTTTCAGTCGACACAAGTACACCCCGGCTGCAACCGCCCCTCCTGATTCGTCTCTTCCGTCCCAACGAATAGTGTGGTTTCCAGCAGACCGTTCGCTTCTATGTAGCAACGTCCGCACAGTGCGCCCTGCAAGATCATAAATCGCGAGACTCACTGCCTGCGCGTACGGCAGGTCGAATGACACCGTGGTGCCGGGATTGAATGGGTTTGGACAAATTTCTGCGAGGTGCGCCCTGCCCTCTGCAGTCGGGCCATCTGCGCCATCGTCCTTGCCTGCGATGCCAAGCTGCAGCAGATGCAGACCGCTAAGCTGTGTCTTATCCGCTCCTGCCACACTCCCGAGAACAGTCTCCCCGGGTCCGCCCGGCCCGATCACGATCAAAGTGCAGGCGGGCTCGCCACCCGAATCACTCATTGCCAACACAGACCGATCAATTGCTTCCGCTGCCGGCACCCACGAGAGGCTTCCGGTCGGCGCCGCGGCAAGCGTGAACTGCGCAAGACACGCAGTCCAGGCCTCGGGTGCGTCAAGGACAAACTGAATCGCCCCGGATTCAAGTTGACGAAAAGACAATGTCCCGCGAATCCCTTCTTGCACGGCATTCGACTTTGCCGGGGCGGGGTTCTGAAAGATCTGCACAAACGCGGTCAGGTCTGCAAGCTCGATACAGTCCGAAGCCGGATCCACGTTTGCAGAGTAGTTGGCGCATACCAGATATCCGGCATCGCCCGGACACTTGCCGTACGTTTGGGAAAAGAATGCCACGTCGCTCAGGTCTATCCGCCCTCCACCCGTGAGATCGCCATTACTTGCTGAGGTCCTCCTCAGGAACGACGCCAGCGGCCTCCATTCATTCTGATAACCCTGCAGCGGCAACAGATACTCGCCACGCAGATCCAGAGGTCCGCATTCCGGAATGGGGAATTGAAACACCGCCGTGTAGTTGTTCGTCGGCGTAAGTTGTTGGCTGGATGTCACACCATTCATCCTGATCCAACCCTGAGGATACTGTGATACCAACATGGAGCTGTCAAAACTGGCTTCCACCTTGACATTGGGATTGTTCGGCAATCGATTGTCCGGCGTCCGAGGGAATGCGTTCCACCCAAGCCCGCCCGGGACATCCCACGAGTAATCGGCCGCCAAGTCATCAAGCGGCACCAGCCTCTGGAAGGTCTGTTTGGGAGTATCATCATCGACAAACTTCCCGGAGCAGCTATACTGCATAAGTTGCCCAACCGACTGTGGGTAATACCGCGTGAACGGATGCTGCCCCAACAACTCCAAGGATCCGGAGTAGGGCATCGATGGGTAGTACCCATGCTGTACTTCGTCCGGATAGAAGACGATGGCATTTCCGCCGCGGTCGAATGAACCAGGCGGATAGTAGGGGACCGAACAAACGTGTGTCCCCTCAACGGACGGAGAGAGTGGATCCAGCGAATCGAGCGTCACGAGAACGCCGGGCTTCACAATGAGATTCTTCACGATAGGATCATCGGGGCAAATAAAAGTCTGCCAATCGGATTTGACGTACTGCTGGAGCGGGTTGGTGTAAGGATAGTAGCACGGCCAGATAGTGTATTCGACTCCAGGCGTGAGATAGACCGTGTAATGCCCGGGAGCGTCGAACTGACGGTACGAGTAGCTTTGCATCGTGTAGTTGTAGATCCTGATTCAGCCGCTGATGACCGGGGCACCGTCCTGGAATGTCGTAACCGATCCCGTTACCTTCGTGATAGGTGGTGTTTGTGGATCTTCGGGCTGCCCGCTTGCGCCCATTGCCAACAGTACAAGCACCAAACCAGCGATTGCTGCAACTACCGTACGCTGAATTCGTGGCAGATTCGCGACGTCCGGCTTCAAAGCAACAATGCACTTCTCTTCGGCGCCGGCGGGGCTATGCATGGCACAAGCTCACTTTCATTGCAGGCAATTCATAAGCAACGCAGCTTCGTCATGATTCGCGACTGCGCATGTCGACGCAAACAAGACCGATCCCGTCAATCTCCGTTCCCGGACCGAAGAACGGTCTCCATGCTCCCCACTGCCAGACATGTCCGCGCGTCCAGCCAAGCAATTCCAAACAGTGCGTTCATCGTCGGCGTGGACTCTCGGAACCAGATGGTCCCACCATCTTCGGTTCGCACGATGCGTCCCCCGGCCCCCGTTGCCACGGCGTTGTTGCGGTCCACGAAGGCCACGTCTTCCAACCAGCAGTTCGCGTCGATCCCCCGTTCGACCCAAGTCTGCCCGCCGTCGGTGGTGCAGCGAATCCGCCCCCACCAACCGACCACGACGGCGGACATGCCCGTCACCATGTCGACGGCGGTGAAGGTGGCATCGGTCGCGTAGTTCGCGCTCAGCATGTTCCAGTGATCGCCTCCGTCGGTGGTGCGCAGGATGATTTCCGGTTGGCCGACCACGATTCCGGTGTCCGCCCCGGCAAACGCTAGTCCGCGGAGGTCACAGTCCCAGTTGGTGTCCTTGATCGACCAGGTGGCGCCTGCATCGGTTGTCTTACGTATGAGCCCCCACCCGCCGACGATATACCATGTCCCGGCGTCGACGATCTGCACTCCCGTCAAATCGTGATGGGTGGAGATGTCATATGTCCGCCAAGTTTCTCCGTGGTCATCCGTCCGCAGTACAAGCCCGGCTGTGCCGACCGCGATTCCCAAACCGTCAGGTCCGCAGGCCACGTCCATAAGATCCTGCCCGTAACCCAATTCGATCGAAGACCAGTTGTCCCCGCCATCCGTTGTCCGCAGGATGCAACCGCCACTGCCGACGGCCACCCCGACGCGGGGATCGAAGAATGCCACGCCCAGTAGCCTCCGATTCGACTGAGCGACCACGACGTCCCAAGTCCGACCGTCGTCCTCGCTTCGGTACAGGCCGCCGCCCGCCGCCACCAACACGCCCGACGGCGCGCGGGCAAGGACCGGCGGCCCATTGGCGTCCACTTGCGCCACGACCCGCCAGGTCCGTCCCCCGTCGCCTGTCCACAGGCATTGCCTGCCCCCGGAGCCCCCGGCAGTCGCGACGGCATTGAGCGAGTCCCAGGCCACCACGGAAACAAGCGGTTCCACGGTGCCGCTGTCCTGTTTAGTCCACGTGGTGCCGCCGTCTCGAGAGCAGATCACGGTGCCGCCGGTGCCGACGGCAATGGCGTTCCGACGATCCGACATGGCGATGCTGATCAAGTGCTCCGGCACACTGCTTGGCGCTTGCAGCCACGTCCGACCGCCATCGAGCGTGCGGATGACCGTCCCGTCGAATCCGACAGCGATGCCGTGTCGTTCATCCGCGAAATCGACCATCGCCAGCAGCCGGTCAGTCCCGCTCGCCCGGGGGCCCCAGGTACGACCGGCATCGGCAGTCCATAGTACCAGGCCGCTGTCACCGACAGCCACCGCGTGCCGCGCGTCGGCGAACCCGACCCCCCACAGGCTGCGCAGCGTCTGATCACCGACCGCGCTCCAGTTGCATCCGCCGTCCGCGGTGCGGAGGATCACGCCGTTCTCGCCGACGGCGATGCCGTGGCGCTGGTCCCCGAATGCGACGCTCTGCAGAAGGCTCGCGGAGTCGACTCGTTGCACCGCCCAGCTGCGACCCGCATCGCGCGTCTTCATGACGGTTCCGGCGAAGCCGACAGCGATGCCGTCAACATCGTTCAGCATGCAGACTGACGTCATGAAGTTCCCTTGGGGAACAGGGTGGCGCCACGACCATGCGCCCGAATCAGGTGGCAGGGGCGGGCTTGCGGGATGGTTTCCAGAACAGCCGGGAGCGATCATCAGGAAGGACGTCAGGAGTGCGAAGAGGCCATGAAAGGGCAGGTTCGCGAAACAGGCTCGATCCATGCCTCGAATCATCATCGTATCTCCTCGACAAGCAGCCATCTGAAGCCACGTGGCGCATCCAGTGTCCCGCATTGAGCGGGCTCAATGGTGGAAAGAATCCACCTGCATTGCATTCGAGGCATATTCGTGATGACTGCAGGCAGATCCTGAATGTGTCGTCACGCTCCGCCCTGTCCGGATGTTAGTAAAGCTAAGGCAGCGGTAGTTGGCACATCAATGGCATTCTCGGCAGATTGGAAAAGCAAGACTTCGCAGAGCAAGAAACCTCCGGCTACTCCGGGGGCTTTGCAGACTGTAGCCGCCCAGAGCGACTGTTACGGGGTGGCCAACCCGCACCGTAGATTTGCGCCACCTGCCGGTGTCCGATACTATAACCAGTTCCTCAGCTGGTCCAAGCGCCGGTCCTCGGACTCTTGGTTCCGGATGTATCGGCGGACGGTTTCGTTTCGCGGCCGACCGTGGATGCGAAGTACGCCCGCGCCCAAGATTCCGCATCGGGTCGCTACGTCGCCGCCAAACAAATCCTACTCCTACCCATGATGTAGCCCATCCCCCGCGACACCGTGCACTTCGGCGGGATCGCAACCAGCATGTGAACATGGTAGGGCACAAGACGGCCTCATCACTCCGTCTCTCTGGAATTCCCCCGGTTCTCTGCACACCGCATCCGTGAACGACCTCGCCAGCCTCCCTCACCTCACTCCCCACCCCTCAACGCCTCCACCGGCACCGCCTGCTTCGCGATCCCCGGCCCCGACCACAGCAGGTCCAGCCCGCGTCCGCCCAGGTGCTGGAAGAAGTCCAGGCGCAGGCGGTGGGGGCCGGCCGCCAGCGGCACGTCGGCCACGTGTTCGGTGGCGCCGTGCAGGCCGTCGGCGTCGATGGCCAGCTGGCCGTCGAGCCACAGGCGGCTGCCGTCGTCGCTCGACAGGTACAGGCGGTACATGCCGTCGCGCGGGGCCACCAGCCAGCCGGTGAAGGCCAGGCCGATGTCCTCGTCGCGCACCTGCTTCGGCAGGCCGACGGCCTGGCCTTCCAGGCCCAGCACCGGCGACAGCGCCGCGAAGTCGGGCAGCTTCTCCCACGCGCCCTCGTAGCAGCGCAGCGACAGGCCCGGCCGGCCCGCGGACGTCGGCGCCCCGGCGGGCACCGGCCACGGGGCCACCTTCGTGAACGTGGCGCGGCGCGTGGTCGTCGTCGCGAAGTCGCGCGCCGACAGCATCGCCGTCAGCACGGACGACTCGGTCAGGCGCAAAGGCCCGCCGGCGTAGGCGGGCGAATCCAGCGTGGGCTGGCTGCCGTCCAGCGTGAAGCGGATGACGGCGCCGGGGTTCGGGCTCGTCATCATCACGTCGACCGAGTCGCAGAACGCGCGGTTGAGCGCGTGGATGACCAGCGACGGCTGCCGCGGGCGGTCCAGCAGCGGCGTCACGGCCTTGACGTGGTTGTTCACGCCGTCGGTGACGCTGGCGGCCAGCACGCGCAGGCCCGGCTCGTTGGGCAGGCGCAGCTTGCCGCCGACCACCGCGAAGATGCCGCCGCTGAAGCGGTGGAAGTCGGTGAACACGTACGGCTCGTTGCGGCCGTCGGCCCCGTGGCGATGCGTGACGATCCAGCCCAGGTCGGCGTCGCGCACGTAGGCAGGGATCATCTGCTCGGGGTCGTGGACGATGTCGGGGCCGACCACGCGGCTGTCCCACTGGCCGAAGAACGAGCGGCCGTCGGGCACGTTGGCGATGTTGCCGTTGCCGTCGGGCGTCAGCGCGCAGGCGAGCACCTCGACGCGGCCGGCGAACGGCAGGTCGACCGGCAAGTCGACCACCTGGCCGAGGCAGGCCAGCAGGTTGGCCTGGCCCGGGCCGCGCGGCCCGGTGCGGAACGTGACGCCGTCGCGCGTGAACTCGGCGGGGATGACCTCGCCCGGCAGCGTGCGGCCCTGCCCGTCGAAGTCGCCGTCGGTGGGCGCATCGTCGGTGCTGATGCCGTCGCGGTTCCAGGCCAGGTCCAGCGGCTCGCTGCGCGGCGGGGCCAGGCGGCGGTCGGCGGGCACCGGCGCCAGGTCCAGCGCGAAGGTGCGCATGCCGAACGCGGGCAGGTCGAACCCCAGCGCGCCTCCCTTCAGGCGCACGTCCGCGCCCAGGGGCGCCTCCACCTCGTCGCCGCGCAGTTCGCGCACCGCGCCCACCGGCGCGATCGCCTGCACGGTGACGCCCGCGGCGGCCTTGCCCGCCGTCTCCTGCACGCGCACGACCAGGCCGCGCCCGTCCTCGGCGAACTTCACGGCCTTGATCGCCACGCGTGGGTCGTCGCCCTTCAGCGCCACCAGCGACACCTCGCGGCCGTACGCGCCCGCGTGCTTCTCGTCGCAGGCGAACGCCAGCAGCGGCTGGTTCAGGCGGTCGGCCTGGCGCGGCACGTCGGGATGCCAGCCGGCGCCGTGGCCGACCAGCGCGATCGCCAGCCGGTGGTGGCCCAGGTCCATCGACTTCTCGTCGCCCACCCACTCCCAGCGCGGGTTCACGGCCGGCGTGTGGATCAGGCTCAGCCGCAGCGTGCCGGCGTCGGGCCGGTCCCAGCCGTAGCGGCAGTCGTTCAGCACGGCCAGGCCGAACGCGCCCGAGGCGTCGGTCACGTCCGCCCAGCGCTGGGCCGGCACCTCGTACAGCCTCGGGCGGTTCAGCCCGCGGCGGATGACGCCCAGCCCCAGGTCGAAGGTGGCCGTCGTGTCGCGGGCCGTGGTGAAGAACGCGGCCTTCAGCAGCGTGCCGGTGGTGCGCCAGTCGATGTCCAGGTCCCAGGTCACGCGCCCGCTGTCGTCGACGGTCAGCACCTGGTCGAAAATCGAGCCTTCCGCCTCGTGGCGGAACGTGGCGCGGAACACGCCGTCCGCGTCCTCGACGGTCACGGGCACGCCGCCCAGCGGCACCTCGGCGTAGGGCGCGGTCATCAGGTCGTCGTAGTCCACTTCCCAGGCCGGCCACTTCATGGGGTCGTCGCGCAGCAGCTGCAGCCGCGGCGGCGCCGCCAGCAGCTCGCGCCGCGCCTGCTTGTCGAACAGCGACGTCAGGCCCTGCGCGCCCAGCACCAGGCGGTAGCGCGGCGTGTCCAGCGTACCGGTCTTCGCGTCCCAGCGGGAGCCGCGCGGCTCGGGCTCCGCCTCACGCACGTCGAACACGCGGAACCCGCACGCCGGCACCGTGGCGGCGAACGTCGTGCCCGCCGCGCCGGCCAGCTGCGGCAGCGGCTTGCCGTCGGCGTCGTACACGCGGCGCCAACCGGGGATGGTCACCAGGTCGGTGCGCGCGAAACCGAGCGGGTTGTACACGACGAGGGGCTCGCCCGCGACGCGCGTGTCCAGGACGCGGCTGACCGCGCCGACCGCGTCGGTCAGCACCTGCGCGAACTCCTGCTGGCTCAGCAGCTCGTCGTTCCAGCTGAAGGTGTAGGCCTCGGGGATCGAGGTGCCGGTCAGGTCGTCGTGGAACTGGTGCCACATGAACCGCGTCCAGGCGCGCTCCAGCTCCTGGTGCGGGTACGCCTTGCCGCCCAGCCACGCGGCCAGCGACGAGGCGCCCTCGGCCGCGGCGGCCAGCGTCTCGTTGCGCCGGTTCCAGCGCTTCATCACGGCCTCGGACGTGTAGCAGCCGGCGCCGTGGCTGGTCATCACCAGCTCGCCGTCGTAGCGCGGCAGGCTCGCGACCTGCGCCGGCGTCAGCTCGCGGAACAGCTGGTCGGCCGCGGCCGACACCACCTGCGCGGGCCCGCCCGCGGCCAGGCTCTGCTCCAGCACCTGCACCGACGACTCCTTCGGCGAGCCGCCCACGTCGCCGGTGCCGTAGTACTTCATGGCCACGGCCGGCCCGCCGGCGGCCGTCGTGCGCCCGAGCGCCGCGATGACGGTTGAGTCGCGGCTCACGTCGGCCACCAGGTCGTTGTCGTAGGCGCCCGGGTTCAGGGCGGCCGTCACCTCGGCGCCGCCCACGCCGCGCCACACGCCGACGTCGAACGGCACGCCGTAGGCCGAGCCCCAGGTCAGCTTCTGGCTCGAGAACCCGGTCAACCCGCAGTGGCGCATCACCGCGGGCAGGGCGTAGCCGAACCCGAAGCAGTCGGGCAGGAACACGTCCACGCTGCGCTGGCCCAGCTCGCGGTCGAACCAGCCGTTGCCGTACAGCACATGGCGCACCAGCGTCTCGGGCGCGGGCATGTTGGTGTCGACGGCGTCCACCCACGAGCCGCACACGTGCCAGCGGCCCGCGCGCGCGTACTCCTTCAGGCGGGCGTACTCGGC
>CAINDZ010000312.1 GCA_903847545.1 uncultured bacterium
CTCGTCCTTCAGCGCGCTGAATTCGCTGTTCAGGTAGCCGCGGTCGGTGTTCGACAGCGTGCCGTTCAGCGACTGCTCGGCCAGTTCCTTCATGCGCAGCAGGATCGAGGAGACCTCGTCCAGGGCGCCTTCACCCGTCTGCACGAGGGAGATGCCGTCGGCAGCGTTCCGGGAAGCCTGGTCCAGGGCCCGGATGTCCGACTTCAAGCTCTCGCTGATGGCCAGGCCGGCCGCGTCGTCGCCGGCGCGGTTGATCCGGAGACCGGAGGAGAGCTTCTCCATCGACTTGTTGAAGGCGTTCGTGGAGTTGGCCAGGTGCCGGCGGGTGTTGATCGACGACACGTTCGTGTTGATGCGGATACCCATGGTTCAATTCCTCCCTGAGTGACAGTCCTGCGGGCGTCCTTGCCCGCTTCCCCGGCCGCCCGGCAGTCCCTTGCCGGCGCGGCCTTCCATCAGTTGCCCGTCGGCGGCCGGTCGGGGCCCCGGGGGACCGCGGCCGCGAACCCCGCCTACACGCGCAACAGATTCATCGCCAGGCTCGTGGTCGTGTTGGCCTGGGCCAGCATGGCCACGCCGGCCTGCTGCAGGATCTGGTACGACGTCATGTTCGAGGTCTCCTGGGCCACGTCCACGTCGCGGATGCGGCTGTTGGCGGCGGCCAGGTTCTCCGACGTCATGTTGATGTTGCGGATCGAGCTCTCCAGTCGGTTCTGGATGGCGCCGAAGCCGCCGCGGGCGCTGACGACCTGCGAGACGGCCGCGTCGACCTGGTCCATCGCTGTCTGCGCCGCGGTGTACGAGTCGACGCTGGCGGTCAGGCCCATGCCCACGGTGTCGATGTCGGCGCTGAGGTCGATGGCGACGCTGTCGGCGGCGGTGGTGCCGATGCCGACCTGGATGCCGACGGTCAGCCCGCTGCCGTCGAGCAGCTTGACGTTGTTGAAGTCGACGCTGTCGCTGATGCGGTCGATCTCGTCCTTGAGGGCCGTGAACTCGCTGTTCAGGTAGCCGCGGTCGGTGTTCGACAGCGTGCCGTTCAGCGACTGCTCGGCCAGTTCCTTCATGCGCAGCAGGATGTTGCTGACCTCGTCGAGCGAGCCTTCCGCCGTCTGGATCAGCGAGATGCCGTCGGCAGCGTTGCGCGCGGCCTGGTCGAGGGCGCGGATGTCCGACTTCAGGGATTCGCTGATGGCGAGGCCGGCCGCGTCGTCACCGGCGCGGTTGATCCGCAGGCCGGAGCTGAGCTTTTCCATCGACTTGTTGAAGGCGGTCGTGGAGCCCTGGAGGTGGCGGCGCGTGTTGATCGACGAGACGTTGGTATTGATGCGGATTCCCATGGTTTTCCTCCTTGAAAACGCTGGGTGGTCTTTGGCCGGTCCCGGTTCGGGATCCGGATGTCCGCCGCGCTCCGGTTGCGTCCAGCGAGTCCTTTCGCTGGCCGACCATCATTGCGCGACACGGGGGGTATCGTCGGGGGGAGGGGGCGCTTTAGCGGGATCTGAAAAAAAGTTTCCGGCGGTCGCCCAGGTGGGGATGACCGCCGGAATCGTTGCCGGTCGCGCGGGGAGGACCCGCCGCCGGACTAGCCCTGCAGCAGGTTCAGCGCCAGCTGCGAGGTCATGTTGGCCTGCGCCAGGATCGACACGCCGGCCTGCTGCAGGATCTGCAGCGAGGTCATCGTCGAGGTCTCGAGCGCCACGTCGACGTCGCGGATGCGGCTGTTGGCGGCCGCGAGGTTTTCCGCCGTCATGCCGATGTTGCGGATCGACGTCTCGAAACGGTTCTGCGCGGCGCCGAAGTTGGCGCGCATCGAGCTGACGACGCCGGTGGCCAGCGTGATCTTGCCGATGGCATCGCGCGCGGCATTGCCGTTCGTGCCCGTGATGACGAGCATGCCGGCCGTCAGGTCCAGCGCCGTCGAGCTCATCGCCTGCGTCAGGTCGATCGACACCGCGCTCGTCGTCGCGTCCGTGCCGATGCCGACCTGCACGCGCAGCGTCTGGGCGGTGCCGTCGAGCAGCTTGATGCCGTTGAACTCGGCGGTCATGCTGATGCGGTCGACCTCGTCCAGCAGCTCCTGGAACTCGTTGTTCAGGTACACGCGCTCGTCGGCGCCCAGGGTTTCCGTCGAGGCCTGTTCCGCCAGCTCGCGCAGGCGCAGCAGGATGCTGTTGACCTCGTCCAGCGAACCTTCCGCCGTCTGCACCAGCGAGACGCCGTCGGCAGCGTTGCGCGAGGCCTGCTGGAGGGCGCGGATGTCGGACTTGAGGCTTTCGCTGATGGCCAGGCCGGCCGCATCGTCGCCCGAACGATTGATGCGCAGGCCCGAGCTCAGGCGCTCCATCGACTTCGAGAAGCGGGAGGTCGTGTCGTACAGGTGCCGCTGAGCGTTCAGCGACGCGACGTTAGTGTTGACTCTGAGTCCCATGCCTTCTTCCTCCGTGACTCGCTGTGCGTTTCGGCGGATCCGGATCCGAGGGCAGGATTGCCGCCTGGTTCCGCCGCGCCCGTTTATCAGCCATCAGACTTGCCCGAACATTTGGCGCTTGCCGGTCGGTTCGCCGGGACCGTAGTCTGGCGCGGTCACGTCCCGCAGCCCCCGAGCCGGAGCCGCCATGCCCATCGCCGTTCCGACCGACACCCAGCACGCCGAGTACCTTGCCCTCGTCAATGCAGAGATCAGGCCAGCGGGTGCGGGCACCTCGGCGGTCGAGGATTTCCCGCTGGCGCTGGGCGCGGCGAACCGGGCCTGGACGCTGGTCGAGGTCGACGAGGCGGGGCGCGTGGCCGGCGGGATCGCGACGCTAGTGCGTACCTTTACAAGCAGTTGCGGGGAGATCGCGGTCGGCGCCGTCGGCAGCGTCGTCACGCGTCCCGATTGTCGCGGCCGCGGGCTGAGCGCCCGGCTGCAGACGGCGGCGGTGGGCGCGCTCGCGCGGCAGGATGTTCCCCTGGCGGCACTCTGGACCGATCGGCCGGAAATTTATGCCGGTCGCGGGTTCGTTCCGGCCGGCTGGGAATGGCACGCCGGCCTGGAATCGGCTGCGCTGCCGTCGGCGGTTCCCGCGGGTGTTACCGTGCGGGCCTGGCGGCCGGGCGACGTCGGGGCGACCGAGCTCCTGTACGGGGCGCACCGCCTGCGGACGCTGCGGCAGGCCGGGGACGCCGCGCAACTTTACGGCATGCGTGGCACCCGCGGCCTGGTCGCCGAGGCCGGGGGCGCCGTCCGGGCGGCGCTGTTTTGCGGCAAGGGCGCCGACTTTCCGTCGTACGTCACCGAGTGGGACGGCGACCAGGACCTGGTGCTGTGCCTGCTGGCCGAGGCGCGAAGGGCAGGGCTGGCGGCCGCGATCCTGGTGCCGGCGGGCGAGGATGCGTTCGCCGGCCGGCTTGCCGGCCTGGGCGCGCTGCCCGTGGCGCTGCCTTCGGGGTGCTGGGCTGTGACGAGTCCGGCGGCGCTCGCGGCGGCCGCACGGGCGGCCGGCGTGTCCGCGCCTGCCGGCGCCGCGTCGGCCCGCGACTGGCTGGGCGGCGTCGGGGACGGTGGCGATGTCGAGCCGGGTCCGCTCACGCTCGCTGTCTGGGGGTTCGATTCGGTATGACGCGCCTGTCGCTCGTCATGATCGTCAAGGACGCCGCCGAACTGCTGCCGGCGTTCCTGGCGCACCATGCCGGCCTGTGGGACGAGGCCGTGATCGTCGACACGGGCTCGCGCGACGCGTCGGCGGCGCTGGCCCGCGCGGCCGGCGCCCGCGTCGTCCCGCATGCCTGGCAGGATGACTTCGCGGCGGCGAGGAATGCGGGGCTGGCGGAGGCCACCGGCACGGCGACGCTGCTGTTGGACGCGGACGAGCGCATTGCGCGGCGCGATTTTCCCGCGCTGCGCCTCGCGGCCGCCGAGCCCGTCGCGTGGCTGCAGGAGACGATCAACTACACCGACCAGCCCTCGCACCTTGAATGGCGTCCCGTGCGCGGCGCCTACCCGGACGAGGAACGCGGGCACGGCGGCTACTTCGCGGCGCGTCGCGTCGGCCTGTTTCCCCTGCGCGCGGACCTTCGCTTCAGCGGGCGCATCCACGAATCGGTCCTGCCGGCCTGCGAGGCCGCCGCGGTGCCCGTGCGCCCGCTCGGCGTGCCCGTGCATCACTACGGTTACGTGCGTTCGCGGGAAGTCGACGGGGAGCGGCTGCGGCTCTATCTGAAGCTGGCGGCGTTGAAGGTCGCCGACGACCCCGCGGACTGGGGTGCGCGCCTCGAGCACGCGACCGCGCTGCTCGAGGCCGGCCGGGCCGAAGACGCCGCCGGCGAGCTTGAACTGCTGGCCGCCGGCCCGGGGCAGTTGCGTCCCGTGGCCCGCGGTCGGTTCCTGCTGGCGCGGCTGCGTCGCGAGCAGGGGCGCGCCGCCGAGGCGCTGGCGCTGCTGGACGGGACCGTGCGCGACGAGCCGACGTTCCTCTTCGGCTGGATCGAGTACGTGCGCGCGCTGGCCGGCGCCGAACGCTGGCGCGACGCGTTCGCGGCGGTGGCCCAGGCGCGCGCGGCCTGCGGCGCCGACGAGCCCCTGCTCGACCGCGAGGAACTGGTGGCCCTGGTCCGCACGGGGCAGGTGGACCGGGCCCGCGAGGTGGCGGCCCGGTTGGCCACCGCCTGCCCGGGCTGGGCCGAGGTGGCCGCGCTGCACGACCGCCTGTCGCGACTGGGCGGCGGCTAGGGGAGGCGTGGTGGAACGCGAGCGGTTGATCAGCCTGGCGGTGATCGTGCGCGACGAGGCGGCGGCGCTGCCCCGCCTCCTGGAGGGACACCGTGCCCTGTACGACGAGGCCGTCGTGGTCGACACGGGTTCGCGCGACGGCTCGCCCGCCGTTGCGCAGCGGCTGGGGGCGCGGGTGGCGTCGTTCACCTGGTGCGACGACTTCAGCGCCGCGCGCAATGCGGCGCTCGCGCTCTGCTCCTGTCCGTGGGTGCTCGTCCTGGACGCCGACGAGCACGTCTCCGTGGACGACCAGGCCGCGCTGCGGGGCCTGGTCGCCGCCGCCGAGCCCGGCGGGATCGCGCTGCCCCAATGGAACTACAGTGACGACCCCGGCCTGCCCGGCTGGCTGCCGGTCGAGCGGTCACGGGCGGTCGAGGCCCGGGGCGCCCCGGGCTACGTCGTGGCGCACCAGGTGCGCGTCTTTCCCGCCGACCCTCGCCTGCGTTACGCGGGGCGCGTGCACGAGAACATCGAGGCGGCCATCGTCGCCGCGGGACTGTCGGTCCAGCGGGCGGAGATTCCGATCCACCACCAGGGACATCGGGGAAACCCGGGTCGCGAGGCCGCCCGCCTGGCCCGCGACGGCCACCTGCTGCGCCTGAAGCTGCACGAGGAGCCCGCCAGCCCGCGTGCCCGCTATGAAATGGCCGTGCAGCTGCTGCAGGAGGGGCAGCCCGACCTGGCCCGGCGGCTGCTCGAGGCGCTGGTGGCCGCGGCGCCCGACGGCGTGCGCGCCTTCGAGGCCTGGGGGTTGCTCGGGCGGCTGGCAGTGGCCGGGGGCGACCACGAGGCCGCCCTGGCGGCCAGCCTGCGGGCGGTGGCGTTGAGGCCCGACCTGGCCGAGGGCTGGCTGGATCTCATCCGCGTCCGGTGGCTGGGGGGTGACCAGGTCGGCGCCCGGGAGGCCCTCGCCGAGTTCGCCCGCCTGTTCCCGCGGGACCCGCGATTGGCGGCCCTGACGGCTCAAGTTCAAGCCCCGAATGCCGATAACGGCAACAGGGGCGGCCCGTGCGCCTGATCGGCATCAGGCTTGCAATCAGGACCTCGCAACGCGAACGGCAACCACAGCTTCATACCGGTCAACCAGGCAGGTTCGAGATGGCCATGGACAAGATCAACGGGTCGCCGCTGCTGCGGCAGGGGATCCTGGACCGGTTCCGCGGCGCCGAGCGCGGCGCGGGCCAGGCGGGAACCAACCCGGGCGCGGTCACCGACCCGTCCACCGGACCCGCGGCCGACAAGGCGGACATCAGTGATGCCGCCCGTCGCCTGATCGACCTGAGGCAGGCTGTGGACACCGGGCGCCGCGCGCTGGCGGAGCTGCCGGACGTGCGACCGGAAAAGGTCGCGGCCGCACGGGAACGGCTGGCCACCGGCTTCTACAACTCGGTCGAGGTCCGCGACGCTGTCGCTGAACGCGTGGCTGGCGTCATCGCCGGCATCGACGGCCTGTAGACCCGAGCTCAGCGGTCGGCGTTCACCGCCGCCGCAACCTGAAGAGGGATTCCGCTCGCGGGGTCCCTTTTCTTGTTGCACGGGATGGTAAAAAATTTTACAGTTGCAGGGCCCTTCCGCGCGCCAAACCCAACCGGACGGCGGCCTTGCGATGATCGACGGGAAGCTCTTCGACCTGCCGGGACCCTGGCCCGCCGATGCGGTGTGGCTGGGGCCGGCCGGCTGGCCGGACGCCCAACCCGCGGTGGGCCCCGAGAGCCCGAGGCACCGGGACCCCGCCGAGGCGCTGGCCTGGCTGTCGGCCGCCACGCAGGCCGACGTCGCGCGGTCGCGCCTGGTCATCATCCACCAGGACGCCTTCGCCGGCCATGACGGCGCCGACCGTCTCGCCGGCTGGCTCGAGTCCCTCACCGCCCTGCGCGCGCCGCTGCTGCCGGTGCTGCTGCACGGCGACCTGCCCGCGCCGCAACTGGTCGAGTTCTTCCGCGCCGGTCTCTTCGATGCGATGGCCGTCCCCGTGGCGCGCGCCGCGTGGGTCAACATGCTCATCCGCGCCGAGAAGCAGTTCGAGCGGCGGCACCAGGGGCGCCTGCTGCTGGCTTCGGCCGGCCGCACGCGCGAGACCCTGCGCAGGCTGCAGCGCGAACTGGGGCAGGAGCAGGAGTCGCCGGCCGAGTTGCTGCGCGCACGCGACAGCCTGCAGACGGCCAACCGGCAATTGAGCGACGCCATGGCCGAGTTGTCGCTGCTGTACCGCTTCGGCCGCGAGCTGAGCGCCGCCAGCAACTGGGACGCCGTGCTGCGCGAGATCCTCAGCAGCCTGACGGGATTCGTCGGCGCCGGCGGCGCCGCCCTGGTGCTGCGCGCGGCCGCGGGCGGCACGTACTCGCCGCGCCAGACCTGGCAGTGGGAAGAGAGCGCTTGGGACAAGGTGCTGGTGAACCTGCAGGACCAGGTCGACGCGGCGGTGGCCGAGAGCATCCTCGCGCCCGGCGTCTTCCGGGTCGAGCCCGGGCGTGAACCCGGGGGCTCGACGGGCCAGCGCCTGATCGCCCTGCCGCTGGAGCACCAGGACGCGCGCCTGGGCTACCTGCTGCTGCTGTTCGTCAGTCCCGAGGCGCGCGACGCCGTGTCGCGCCGCTACCTGCCGTTCCTGCAGGCCGTGCGCGTGGTGCTGGCCGAGGAGATCGCCGGCGCGCAGCACTCCGACCGCGTGCGCGAGGTGGGCGCGTTCAACGCGCGCGTGCTGCAGACCGTCAGCAGCGCCATCTGGGTCATCGACGAGCGCGGGCGCACCGTCTATTGCAACCGCGCGGGGCAGCAGATGCTGACCGGGCAGGTGCTGGACGAGACGACGCCCGAGGAGTTCCTGTTCCGCGTCGGCCGCGGTCGTGGCGCCGCGCCCGAGCCGGCGCCCGGGATGCCCGAGCTGTTCCTTGACGCGCGCCTGGCGCTGGACGGCGCGTCCGGCCCCGTGCTGGCCGCGCTGCGGGACGCGACCGAGGCCGGGTTCCAGGGCGAGGGCGAGATCCGTCGCGACGACGGCGCCGCGATCCCGGTGCAGCTGCAGACCTCGTTCATGCCGGGGCGGCTGCCCGGCGAGCAGTGGCTGGTGGTCGTGGCCGAGGACCTGCGTCCCGCCCGCCGCCTCGAGAGCGAACGCCTGCGCGCCGGCCGCCTGCAGACGCTGGTCGAGATGTCCGCCACGCTGGCCCACGAGATCCGCAACCCGCTGGCCGGCCTGAGCGCGCAGGCCGAGCTGCTGGCGGCCCAGCTGCCGGATGGCGACCCTCGCGTGCGCTACCTGGACGTCATCACGCGCGAGGTCGAGCGCATCAACGAGACCATCACGCGCATGCTCAACTATGTGCGCCCCTACGAGCCGGCGCTGGGCGCCTGCCCGTTGTGGGAGACGGCCTGCGACGCGCTCGACCTGGTCCGGCCGCGGGCCGCGGCGGCCGCCGTGAGCCTGGCGATCGAGGCCGGCGCCGAGGCCGACCCGGACACCGCCTTCCTGCTGACGGCCGATGCCGGGCAGCTGAAGCAGGTGCTGCTCAACCTGTTGCTCAACGCCATCGACGCGGCGCCCGCGGGCGGCCACGTCGCGCTGGCCCTGGCGCGGCATGAGCGCTGTGACCTGCCGGCCGCACGCTCCGGCGGGCATCGCTGGGGCGCCGGCGTCAGCCTCGAGGTGCGCGACGACGGGCCGGGCTTCCGGGACGGCGACACGTCGCGCCTGTTCCAGCCGTTCTTCACGACGAAGA
>CAINDZ010000313.1 GCA_903847545.1 uncultured bacterium
CCAGCCCAAGGTTGCCGTTCTCGAGCAGGCGCAGGCGGCCGCCGACAACGCCGGGCGCGTCGACCTCGACGGTGCCGTAGCCGCCGATCGAGGCGGCCGCCCCACCGGCGGAGTTCGCCTGCACGCGGAGTCCGTTCGCGCTTCCGAACACTGCGAGCGGGTATCCGGGCAATGACGTCCCGATGCCGACGTTGCCCGAATTGTAGTAGATGTCCGTGCCGCTGGTGGTCCACTGGCTCGAGCCGCCGCCGGCGGCGACGCCCACCTGCTTCCAGTTCGGGGCCGCAGGTGTGCCCGTGTTGTAGTACAGGCCCGTGGTGCCGTCCGTCTGGTACACCAGAAGCCCGGTGGCCGGCAGGACGATGGCCGCACGTTGCGCGGCGGTCATGCGCGGCGGCAGGAAGCCCTTCGTGGTCGAGGACAGGTCGAGGACGGCCGAGGTGTCGGCCGCCGCGCCGGTGGTGTTGATGCCGACGCCCTGGGCGTGGGCGGCGCCGGCAGCCATCGTCACCGCCGCGGCGGCCAGGAGCCTCTTCACGTGGATCCGCATCACCGCACCACCATCACCTTGCTGGTGACGACCTGGCCCCCGGACTCGAGCCGCAGGAAGTAGGCGCCGCTCGCGATGCGCCGCGAGTCGACCTGCGTGGAGTGCCAGCCGGCGTCGCCGTCGTCGTCGTAGAGGACGGCGATGCGTTCGCCGCGCACGGAGTACAGGCTGACCTTGGCGTGCGCGCGCGTGGGCAGGCCGAAGCGCACGGTGGCGCCGTCGCGCACCGGGTTCGGCCACACGGGAGCGAACTGCAGGCGGGCCGGCAGGGCGCCGATCTCGACGCCCGAGACGTACGAGTTGCTGGCGAGCGTCCACAGGCCGCGGGTGGCTGCGGACAGCGCCACCACGGCCGGGTATTGTTCGTTGTCGCCGGTCAGGATGCCCGGCTGGAACTGCCAGACGGAGCCGTTCCAGCGCCAGGCCCGCTCGCCGGTCTGGGAGAGCATGTTGCGCTGGTAGGCCGGACCCTGCTCGCCGTTGTTCCACTGCAGCGTCAGGTCCATGGGGCCGGTGGGGCCGGCGGTGGATCCGATGTTCCACGATCGCGTCAGGTACGCCGAGGGCACCAGGCCGGTCGACGTGCCGTTGTCGATCACGCCCACGCGCATGACGGCGTAGCCGGACAGGAGCCGGGCCGTCAGCGGGTTGTACGTGGCGTTGCCCACGGGAAAGTTCACGGGGCTGAGGTTGCCGATCTGCCGCACCAGCTGGCCCAGCGTGTCGGGCGTGACCACGTAGCTGTTGGCCGAGCCGCCGACGATGATGGCGGTGGTCAGGTCATGGCCCGCCAGCGACAGGCGGCCGCTGGTCAGCACCAGCTGGCCGTTGACCGTTGCGGCGTTGGCCAGCGCGGCGGTGCCGTGCATCGCCATCTGCAGGTCGCCGAACTGCGACACCCCGCGCAGCAGGGGCGAGCCGTAGCCGTTCACGACAACCCGGCTGCTGGTGGCCGCGGTGAACGTGCCGTAGTTCTTCAGGTCGCAGTCGAGGGTCAGCCGCGTGTTCGGCTTCAGGCGCATCTGGGCGCCGCCGCCGATGACCAGGGCGGGGGTGGCCGTCCCGGAGGCGAACGCG
>CAINDZ010000314.1 GCA_903847545.1 uncultured bacterium
GACAGCGCGCCGCGCAGCGCGTCGGGCCACGACCGCAACGAGCGCTGACCCTTGCTCGCGTCCGCGACCTAGCGCGTGCCCGGTTCCGCCTGCCGCAGCCAGCGGTAGAGCGTCATCCGCGAAACACCCAGCTGCCGCGCCGCGCGAGCCTTGTTGCCGCCCGTGCGGGCGAGCACCGAGTGCAGCGCCGCGCCGCCGGGGCGCGCCGGGCCGGCCGCGGCGGGTTCGGGCGCCAGCTCCACGCGCAGCGTGCCTTCCGCCTGGTCCCGGTTCAGCACCACGGCCAGTCCCTCGCGCCGGTTGAGCCAGGCCTGCTGCGCCAGCAGCTCGAGCTCGGCCACGTTGCCCGGCCACGCGTGCTCGGCCAGGGCCACCAGCGCCGGCGTGTCGAACACCGTGCGGGCGGTCAGCGCCGAGCCCTCGAGCCGCGTCAGGAAGTGGTCCAGCAGCGGCAGCAGGTCCTGGCGCCGCTCGCGCAGCGGCGCGATGCGCACCGTCATCAGGCGCAGGCGGAAGTAGAGGTCGGGGCGGAAGCGGCCTGCCTCGGCCAGCGCGGCCAGGTTGTCCGACGCGGTCGCGATGACGCGGATGTCGCGCGGCTGCTCGCCCCCGTCGCTGCGCCGCCGCCAGGCGCCGTCGCGCACCAGGCGCAGCACCTCCATCTGCAGGGCCGGCGGTAGGGCCTCGATGTCCGTCAGCAGCAGCGTGCCGCCCTCGGCGCGGGCCAGCAGGCCGCCGCGGCCGTCGCCGGCCTCGCCTTCCAGTTCCCAGGCCAGCGTCGCGCCGTCGCCGCCGGCGCAGTCCAGGCGCAGGAACGGGCGCTCGCCGCGGGGGCCGTTCTCGTGCAGGCGGCGCGCCAGCAGGGCGCGGCCGCTGCCCGGCTCGCCCACCACCAGCACGGGGCCGCCGTGGCGGGCGAAGCCGTCGCACCGGCGCAGCGACTGCTGCACCGCCGGCGACACGGCCACCACGCGCGTGCCCGGCGCCCGTCGCGCCGAGAACGTGCGCCACAGCGACTGGTCGCCGCCGTCGCGCAGGCGGCGACGCGACAGCTCCGACACGACCGAGGCGATCTCGCCGGCCAGGCCGGGCACGCCCAGGTCCTGGCTGGCCTGCTGCGCCCGCAGCGCGCTGCGCCAGGCGACGTCCAGCGCGTCGGCGCCGGCGCCCTGGCGACCGGCGCCCTCGGGGGCGCGGCCCAGCAGCCGGGCGAGGTGGTAGTCGCACACCATGGCCTCGTGGCGCGCGGTCATCGCCAGCAGCTCGGACGCGGCCTCCTCGAGCTCGCGGCGGGCCACCGGCAGCCGGCCCAGGTGGGCGGCGTTCAGGCCGAGGCAGCGGCGGATGACGGCGGTCTCGAAGCGGTCGCCGATCTCGCGGGCCAGCACGAGCGCCTCGTCCAGCACGCGCAGCGCGTCGGCGTGGCGCCCCTCCAGGTCCAGGCACTCGCCCTCGCGGCGCAGCAGCTCCATCACCAGGTCGCCGCGCGGCGCCAGCCGTCGCGCGACGCCCATCGCGCGGCGGTAGTACAGGCGCGCCTCGGCGGGACATCCCTCGTCGCGGCACACGTCGCCCATGAACTCCAGGGCGAGCGATTCCTCGCGCGCGAAGCCGTGTTCCCGGGCCACGGCATAGGCGTCCAGCAGGTCGGTGCGCGCGGCCGCGAACTCCTCGCGCAGGCGGCGCACGTTGCCCAGGGCCAGGCGCGCGCGGCAGTTCATGTCGGGCAGGTTGCCGACCAGCGCCAGCTCGGCGGCCAGCAGTTCGGCGGCCGGCTCGTAGTCGCCCTGCTTGTAGCAGACGATCGCCAGGTTCTGGTAGTTCTGCGCCAGGCGCGGCCGTGCGCCCAGCCGGCTGTTGATGGCCAGGCTCTTCTCGAACCAGCGGCGCGACTCGTCCAGGCGGCCGGCCGACAGGTGGGTCCAGCCCAGGAAGTTGGCGGCGACGGCGCCGCGCACGGGCTCGTCCAGCACGGCGAACGCCGCGCAGGCGAACTCGACGTGGCCGGTCGCCTCCTGCAGGCGGCCCTGCCAGCGCAGCGCGGCGCCCAGCAGCAGGCGCAACTCGGCCTGCACGGCGTCGGGCGCCGGCGTGTCGCCGGCGGCCTCGAGCAGCGCGCGGGCCGCGGCTTCGACCTCGGCGTAGCGCCCGTCCAGCAGCGCCAGGTTCAGTTCCAGCGCGCGCAGCGCCGGATCGTCACGCTGCGCCTCGCCGTCCGAAGCCAGCGCGCGCACAAGGTCGCGCACCTCGTCGTGGCGCTTGAGCTCGACCAGGCACCACGCGCGCAGCAGCAGCGCCTCGCGGCGCGCGGCCGCGTCGGTCGTCGTCGCCAGCGTGGCGTCGAGGACGGCCAGCGCCTCGGCGTGGCGTCCCAGGCGGTGCAGGCGGCGGGCATCACGTTCGGGTCGCGCGGTGGCCGGCGCGGCGTCGTTCGTTCCCCGGGCGGTCGTGGGGCGGGCCGTGTCGGCGGCCCGGTCGCGGCGGAGACGGTCAGGGCGCACGGTGCCACCTCCCCACGGCGAAGGCGCCGCCGCTGCCGGCGGACGCGCCACCCTCGAGGCGCACGAGGCGGAACGTCAGCAAGGGCTGGCCCGCGGGATTGATGACCGGCACCAGGTAGAACGTGGTGGCGACCGGGGTCGGGGCCGTCACGGTGGCGGACGTCCCGGCCTGGACGCCATCGGCGGGCGCCGTCGGCGGCGTCGGAGAGATGTCCGCCGGGCGCAGCACGCCGTCCCCGGGGTCGCCGGCCGGCTCGTCGCTCAGGATGGGGGTCGGCGTGCGCCCGTAGGCGGCCGGCCCAGGGCCGGCGGCCAGCAGCGCGGCCGTCAGGAGCGTGGCCAGCACGGGATGCCGGCGGCGAAGCGGATACATGCGGTCCATGGCTGCTCCTGGGAGGGGGAGCCTGATTCCGATGGGTCCGGCAAGGTCCGTCTCGTCCGGCCGCGAGGCCCGGGTGGCCGCCGACGGGGCGGCGGCTGTCCGGGGCTCGCCAGGAGTGTCCCACGTGTGCCACGCAGGATGGTTGGAGACTAGCATTCGACGTTCAAAACGGTCAAGGAAATTTTCTCTTTCAGTTTATTAAACGTCGAAATGGCGTCAATTTAGGCGTCATGGCAGATTTTGATTTTGCTGTTTGATGGGAAATGTGTCACATGGCCGGTGTCACATCCGAGGGGTTGCGAGCGGCGGCATTTTTGTCCCCGCGCGGGGAACCTGTACGGCGGCAGCGACGTTGTCCCTTGTTCCCTGTGCAGGTGTTGCCGCCGGCGTGCGGGTGAACCCGATACGCTGACGAAAGGCCAAACCGCATCCCCGCCGGAGTCGGTCGGTTTTTTCGGCGTGATCGACCGGCGGTCACTATATTTGGACCCGCACCGTTAGGTACCGGACGGGTGACGGCAACCGTGCGCTGGGCGCGTGGGCCGGGCCCGACAACCCTGGATGGTCACCGTGAAAGGTTTCTTCAAGAACCCGGTCATTGCCTTCCTGTCGTCGCTGAAGCTCAGCGCCTTCCTGATGGCCGTGGCCGCCTTCGCGTCCGCCAAGGGGACGTTCATCGAATCCGCCGTGGGCCGCGACGGCGCGTACGCCCTGGTGTACGACGCCTGGTGGTTCGAGGCGGTGCTTGCCCTGCTTTCACTCAGCCTCGTGCTGTTGTTCATCAAGCGCTGGCCCTACAAGCCGCGCCAGTTCGGCTTCATGCTCGTGCACATCTCGATCGTGGTGATCCTCGTCAGCGCCGGCATCACGCGCTGGTTCGGCTACGAGGGCATCATGAGCATTCGCGAGGGCGGCACGTCCGACTTCATCTTCTCCAACCACAAGCAGGTGTCGTTGTCGGCCGACGGGCAGACCGCCGGCTACCGCGTGCGCCTGTGGAAGGCGGGCGAGAACAACGTCAAGGGCAGCGTCACGCTCGGCGGCCAGAAGTACAAGCTGGCCGTCACCGAGTTCTGGCCGCACTACGCCGAGTCGTGGCAGGCGGGGCCGGGCGGCCCGGCCGCGCTGGAGTTCGGGCTGCGGCAGCAGGGCCAGATGTCCGAGCAGATGCTGCTGCAGGGTGACCGCACGGAGATCGGCGAGATCGAGGCCCGGTTCCTCGAGGGCGCGTTCAGCGGCGCGATGTCGGCGTCGCGCTACGGCGACCTGCGCGTCAACATCGGCGGCCAGCCCTGCACCGTGCCGGTGCAGCCTTCCGGCAACCAGGTGGTTGCGTGCGGCGGCTACAAGCTGCAGGTCACCGAATTCCAGACCAAGTATACCGTCGGCGCGCAGTCGGACCCCGAGGGCCCGATGGTCAACCCGATGATCCGCGTCGCCATCACCGCGCCCGACGGCAAGAAGGGCGAGCGCATCCTCTTCGCGCTGCATCCCGACTTCTCGATGGGCCACAGCGGCGGCCAGGACGCCTTCGCCGAGCTGGACATGGTGTACCAGGTCAGCAGCGGCGTCGAGTTCGCCAAGGGCGGATCCACCGGTGTGCAGGGGCGCGCGTCGTTCCCGCTCACGGGCATGAACATGGAGACGCAGGAGGAATCGCAGATCCCGGCCGGCACGCCGTTCGACGTGCAGAAGAACGTCCTGTACCGGAACGCCGACAACGGCTTCGGCATCGTGCCGATCGAGACGTACGCCTCGGTCGTCAAGGCGCCGGCGATGAGCCAGAGCAGCAACGACCCGCCGGCGGCGCGCGTCGTGCTGCGCGACGCCGCGGGCGCCGAGCTCGCGAACGTGGTCTGCATCGAGCAGGACAACCCGGTGCAGGTCCAGGTCGGGGGCAAGACCCTCGAACTGGCCTACGGCCCCCTGATCCACAAGCTGCCGTACACGGTCAAGCTGGACGACTTCGTCCTGCAGACCTACCCGGGCAGCGACAATCCGGCCACCTACGAGAGCTACGTCTCGTTGGATGACCCGCAGTTGGGGGTCAGCGGCAGGAAGGTGCACATCTACATGAACCACCCGATGAACCACCGGGGCTCCAAGCACTTCCAGTCGTCGTACGACCGCGACCGGCGCGGCACGGTGCTTTCGGTCAACCACGACCCGGGCAAGGCGCCGACGTACTTCGGCTACTTCCTCATCTCGCTGGGCTTCCTGCTCATCATCGTCAAGGACCTGCTCTTCCCGCTGAAGTCGCGGAAGGGCGATGCCGCCGTGAAGAACGCCGCCGCCGTGGCGGCGCTCGGACTGCTGCTGGCGCTCCCGGCCGCCTCGGCCCGCGCCCAGGGGCACGACCCCAACGACGGCGGCGACCACTCGGGTCACAACCACGCGGTGTCGGCCGGCTTCGTCGAGTTGTCGCAGCCCGCCCGCGAGGCCGCGTCGCGCCTGATCATCCAGGACTACAACGGCCGCATGAAGCCGCTGGACACGATGGCGCGCGAAATGGTGATGAAGGTCGCCAAGCGCACCAAGTACCAGGGTCGCGAGCCGGTGGACCAGTACCTGAGCTGGGCGCTGAACCCGAACTTCTGGTGGGACAAGCCGCTGCTGAAGGTCAAGCACCCGGGGCTGAAGAAGCTGCTGGGCGTCGATCCCTCGACGACGCACGTCTCGGCCGCCAGCCTGTTCGACGAGCAGGGCCAGTACCGGCTGGCCGCGCAGATCGAGGAGGCGCAGCGCACGCCCGACCGCGAGCGCTCGAAGGTGCAGCGCGCGCTGCTCACGTTCGACGAGAGCTTCGAGCTGCTGTACATGACGTTCCGCGGCGCGACGCTCCGCCTCTACCCGATCCCCGGCGACGCGAACCACACGTGGCAGGACATCCAGACGACGCATCCCAAGCTGGACGCCGGGCAGCAGGCGGCCTTCGGTGCGGCGTTCGACGCGCTGGCCCGCGGCGTGCAGTCCGGCGACAACAACAGCATCATGGACGGCATCACGCGCACCCGCGCGCTGCAGGCGCAGTACGGCGCGAAGGTGATCCCCTCGGAGGGCAAGCTGAAGGCCGAGCTGGTCTACAACCGGGCCCACATCTTCTCGTGGATGATGATCCCGCTGCTGGTGACGTTCGGCTCGCTGATGGTGGTGTACATCTGGAACCTGTTCCGCAACCGGAACCAGAAGCTCAGCTTCCGCAACCCGCTGTACGCCTTTGGCGTCGGCTGCTACGGCGTGGCGTTCGTCGGCATGGTCATCGCCTACATCCTGCGCTGGGTGGCCTCGGGCCGCGCGCCGCTGAGCAACGGCCACGAGTCGCTGCTGTTCATCTCGATCGCCGTGGCGCTGGCCGGCCTGATCTTCGAGCTGGTCTACCGCCTGGCGGTGCCGGCGGCCCTGGGCGGCCTGCTGACCACCGTCATCCTGGGCGTGTCGATGCTCTCGACGTTCGACCCGGCCATCGGGCCCCTGGTGCCGGTGCTGGTCAGCTACTGGCTGAACATCCACGTGACCATCATCACGGCCAGCTACGGCTTCCTCGGGTTGTCGGCGCTGATCGGCATGCTCACGCTGGTGCTGATGACGCTGAAGGCCGCCGGCACGGCGACCGTCCGCGAGGCCATCGGCACGCTCGACAACCTCAACAAGCACGTCGTGATCGCGGGCCTGGGCCTGCTGTCGGTCGGCACGCTGCTGGGCGGCGTCTGGGCCAACGAGTCGTGGGGCCGCTACTGGGGCTGGGACCCGAAGGAGACCTGGGCGCTGATCACGATCCTGGTCTACGCCGTGGTGCTGCACTTCCGCTGGATCGCGGCGACGCGCTCGCAGTGGATCAATGCCGCC
>CAINDZ010000315.1 GCA_903847545.1 uncultured bacterium
GCGCCCACGCCCAGGCTCGAGTACGGGCCCACGCTCTGGCGGATGAACTTCAGCGTGCCGCCGACCTTCCACGCGCCCTTCTGCTCGCCGTACGAAAGCAGCAGCGCCAGCTCCTGGTCGCTCTTGTAGCGGATCTGGTCCTGCAGGTCGAACAGGTGCAGCAGCTCGGTGTCGTCGACGGTGCCGTCCCCGTTCGTGTCGAGCTGGTCGCCCAGGTGGTTCGTGAACGGGATGTCGTCGACGCCCAGCCGGATGAGCGTAACGCCGACACCGGCACCCTCGCCGCCCAGCAGGCTCCAGCCGACCGGCTGCACGAACGCCGCGAAGTCGCGGTCGATGAGGTCGCCGAAGCGCTCGCTGTGCATCAGCAGCAGTTCGCGGCGCGCGACGCCGGCCAGGCCGGCCGGATTCCAGAACGTGGTCGAGGGGTCGTCGGCCACGGCGGTGAACGCAGCCCCCATGCCCAGGGCGCGGGCCCCGCCTCCGTCCTCCATGAACGCGCCCGCGTACTTGTCCGCATGGGCGGCGCCGGGAAGGGCGGCGCCCACGACGAGGGCGGCCAACAGGCTCAGGCGCCGCAACGGGCGCGCCGGGTTGACGATCATGCCTGCCTCGCGATCCAGGGGTGGTTGACGCCCGCGCACGGGCGGTATCCTGTGTTCCGTCGGGGGATTATACGGCAAATCCCGTTCCCCGCAAAGCACGGCCTGCCGGTCCGCCGCCGCCGGCTCACAGGCCGTAGGCGCGGATCTTCCGGTACAGCGTCCGCTCGCTGATCCCGAGCCGCTCGGCGGCCTGCCTCCGGTTGCCGCCGTGGGTCCGCAGCGCGGCCTCGATCAGCGTGCGCTCGGCCGTCTGCAGGTCGCCGCCGGCGCCGCCGGGCAGGGGGCCGTAGGCATCCTCGCCGCCGAACGTCTCGACCACGCCGGTCGCCGGCTCCCACGTGGCCGAGTCCGCGGGGTGCCAGGCGCCGGCCGCGGCGCCCGCGGGTCCCGTGCCGCCCTGCAGCAGGCCGCGGATCTCGCGGATCTCCTGCCGGATGGCCAGCAGCGTCGAGGCCAGCATGGCCATGTCCAGCTCGGGCGCCCCGCCGGCCCCGACCGGCACCGGCAGGTACGGGCGGTGCGTCGCGCCGGGGCGCCAGCCGGCCGGCAGGTCGGCGACGTCGATGAGCCCGGCCTGCTTCATCACCACGGCCGAGCTGACCAGGTTGCGCAGCTCGCGCACGTTGCCCGGCCAGTCGTGCTCCAGCAGCGCCTGCTCGGCGGCGCGCGTCAGGCCGCGCACATGCAGCTTGTGCTTCGTGTTCTCGGCGCGCAGGAAGGTGTCCGCCAGGATCGGGATGTCCTCGGGGTGCGCGCGCAGGGGCGGCGTCTGGATGACGACCACGCGCAGCCGGTAGTACAGGTCCTGGCGGAAGCGCCCGCGCGCGACGTCGTCGGCCAGGTTGCGGTGCGTGGCGGCGACCAGCCGGATGTTGCTCGTGCGTGGCGCGCGGCCGCCCACCGGCGTGAACTCGCCGGTCTCCAGCGCGCGCAGGAAGCGCGTCTGCATGCCGAGCGGCATCTCGGCCACCTCGTCCAGGAAGAGCGTGCCGCCGTCCGCGCGCTTGAACACGCCGTCGTGGTCGGCCACCGCGCCGGTGAAGGCGCCGCGCGCGTGGCCGAAGAGCTCGCTCTCGAGCACGCCCTCGCTCATCGCCCCGCAGTTGAGGCTGACGAACGGGCCGCCCGCGCGTCGCGAGTTGTCGTGGATGGCGCGCGCGACCAGCTCCTTCCCCGTGCCGCTCTCGCCCAGGATGAGGATGTTCACGTCCAGCGGCGCCGCGTGCGCCACCAGCGAGAGCACCTCCTGGACGGCCTGGCTGCGGCCGACGATGCCGCTGTTCTCGCGCACCCGCCGCAGGCGCAGGTGGCGCTCGATGGTCTGGAAGATCTCCTGCGGCTCGGACGTGTCGGGCAGGCTCGTCACGGCCCCGGTCGGGGCGTTCGCCGGCTCGGGACCGTCGTCCTCGCCGGCCTCGTTGCCCACCAGCACCAGGTCGGCGTCCACGCGCATCGAGAGGAACTTGCGGACGACGTGGCGGTGGCGCGGGTAGTCGCGGGTGTCGAAGACGAAGACCGCCGTGCGCCCGAGCGACAGCTTGGCC
>CAINDZ010000316.1 GCA_903847545.1 uncultured bacterium
CCTCCCAGAACAGGAACGTGGGCAGCAGCGCAATGAGGACCAGGCCGATGGCGTGCAGGTGCTCGCGCCACGGCTTGTCGTCGCCGAACAGCGCGGCGACCACCGGCCTTCCCACCTGGAACACCACGTTGATGCCGATCAGGACCAGGCAGACCACCGCAAACACGTGCGCCGTGGCCGCGGTGTCCCGGGCGGACTTGAGGTCGGGGGAGGGGGGCTGCGTCATGTTCGGCTCCTTTTCGTGTTGTGGCAATATATTATTGCAGAACGATAATTAATGCAAGTGTTATTTAATCACATCGCGGTGCGGACCGAGCTCGACCGTGCAGCCCAGGTACGGGAGCTTCGGCTTCGGCTTGTTCTTGGGGTCGATCCACTTCTGGTGCCACGCGCGCGGCGAACCAGGTCCCGAAGGCGCGCGCCTCGTCGTAGCGTCCCTGCCGGAGCGGGTCCACGGCAACGTGAGGCCCCCGCCGGAGACTCTCCTGCAGTTCTCGTTGATCATCTGCTGGCTGAGGGCGGTGGCCGCCGACAGATACGGACGGAATCGTACACCTGCAATGCAGGACGGCGCCGGTCATGACCAGCGCCGCCCTTCCCCGAACGGGCCATCCCCCGTCCCGTCCTACCTCACGCGTTGCAGCAGCGTCGTGAACGCGGCCAGGTGGCTCTCGGAACCGAGCCGCAGGTTGCCGTACACGACCGCGATGTCACTGCCGGCCGGCACCTGGGCCAGGCGCGTGTCGATGTCGGCGATGTCGGTCACCTCGATCAGCTTGCCGACCTGCGCCGCGGCGCGCAGCGAAACCAGGCCGTCGGCCACCAGCGCATCGTACAGCGCCTGCAACTCCGTGTTCGCGAACTGGCCGGCGCCCAGGCCGGCCGACGGGTCGGGCAGGCCGTAGCGGTCGAGCAGCACCTTGATCGCGTCGGTGTGCCGCTGCTCGCTCTCCATGATGCTGCTGAAGGTGCGCACGTTCCACTTGCGGCCGAGCACCTGGTAGACGTCGCGGGCCAGCTTCTCTTCCTCGCGCATGAAGGCGAGACCTTCGGCGACCTCGGGCGCGAGCACGATGGCGGTCGCGGTCGGGTCGAGCGGGACCACGGCGGCCTTCAGGGCTTCGGTGGCCTCGGTGGGCGCGGGGGACGTCGCCTGGTCGGCGGAACAGCCGGCGAGCATCGCGAGGGCGAGGATGCCGGACAGTGCGAGCGTCTTCTTCATGGGCGATACCTCCTGATGGCGTGGTGAACGCATGCGGGACGGGGCGCGTGGTGCAACGGGCGTACCACGGCGGGCGTTTTCGCAAGCCGTTGCCAGCAGTAAGGTTGCGAGAAGAAGCGGGGCAGCGGCTTCGACGAACCTCGTCGGGGCATCGACGGATTCGTCGAACGTTGTCGCGGTGATTCCCGAGGGCCGTTCAGCGCGACTCCAGCCACCCGCTGCGCTGCAGCAAGTCGCCGGGCTCGCGCAATTCCAGCAGCGCGCGCACGGCCTCGCGCCGGTCCGCGGCCCGGTTCACATAGCCCTCGGCAATGCGGTAGCCAACGTAATAGCCCAGGGCCGCGGGCCACTCCGGCGTGGCGCGGTCGTTGTTGGCGATCCATGCCGACGTGTCCGTGCCGGCCATCTCCCGCAGGAAGCGCTCCTTCACCTCGGCATCGTGGGCGCGGCCCCATGCGCGGTAGTCGGGTTCGGGCGTGTCGGGCAGCACCAGCTGGGCCAGGTAGTCGGCGCTGCCCTCGACCAGCGCCGCGCGCAGCAGCGTGTGGTCGGCCGGCGACGGCACCTGCTGGAAGTGGACCAGCTCGTGCACGACGACGAAGTCGAGCTCGGCGATGGGACGCAGCATCCCGCGCGCCTCGGCGGGAAACTCTCCGTAGTCCACGCCCGAGCCCAGGCCGAAGATTTCCGCGCCGATCACCAGGCCGTGCTCGGTCGACGTGCCGCCGGAGCGGAAGTGGCCCGCGACGAACGTCACGTCCGGGAACCAGGCCTCGGGCGCCAGGTCGCGCAGTCCGCGCAGCGCCGCGCGCAGCTCGGGCTCGCGCGCGGTGATGGCGTCCGCAAGTGTGTCCATGCCGGCGTACAGGCGCGGCAGGTGCGCCACCGTCACGGCCTCCGTCTCCACGTCGCGGATCTTGCGCAGCGCCAGGAAGTCGGCCAGGCCGTCCGAGCCGGCGTCGAAGTAGTTCTCGGCAAGGAGCCGCACAGCCTCCGGCAGTTC
>CAINDZ010000317.1 GCA_903847545.1 uncultured bacterium
AGCAGCGAGAGGTTGGCCTCGGTGATGCCGATCCTCTCGGCCAGCTCCTTCGAGCGCATCTTGCGAAGCGCCAGCATCACGTCCAGGCGAACGACGATGGTCTTCATACGAACGCGTCGTTCTCGGCCTTGAGTTGCGCGGCGGCGGCCAGGACGCGGCCCGCCACCGAGACGAGCAGCGCGAAGGCGATCATGCCGACGAACTCGTTCTGCAGGTTGATCTCGAGGCCGCCACGGCCGCGCTGCGAGACCCACTCCGTCAGGGTGGGCACGACCAGGATGACGGCGGCAAGGGCGCTGAGGGCGTAGTCGCCGGCGCGTGCCACGCGCGTCGCCGCGGCCGTGTTGAAGAACTCGCCGTTGCGGTAGTGGTTGAGCGCGTGGCGCAGCTGGCTGACGGCCTCCCAGAACAGGAACGTGGGCAGCAGCGCAATGAGGACCAGGCCGATGGCGTGCAGGTGCTCGCGCCACGGCTTGTCGTCGCCGAACAGCGCGGCGACCACCGGCCTTCCCACCTGGAACACCACGTTGATGCCGATGAGGACCAGGCAGACCACGGCAAACACGTGCGCCGTGGCCGCGGTGTCCCGGGCGGACTTGAGGTCGGTGGGTTGGGGCTGCGTCATGGTGGGCTCCTTTTCGTGTTGTGGCAAGATATTATCGTAAAACAATAATTAGTGCAAGCGCTATTTAACTATTTGCCGATCGATGGGTGGGGGCGGTGCCCCCGTCCCCGTCGGAGCCGATGGCCTCGGGTTCTGTTGCGCCGGCGCAAGTCGCGGCTGTCGTGACCAGCAGCGACCATCGCGTCCCTTACGGCCGCCCCGACCCTCCGCACGCCGGGCACACGATCATCGTTCCCGACGAGTACGTCGTGCGGAGGCTCGACGCCGATTTGTAGTGGCTCTCGCGCTCGCTCGCCGACATGCTGCTCGCCGCGCCGACCGACGACTGCGTGGCGCCGCCCGCCTGCCAGATCTGGCCGGCGCCGCGGCAGCGGTAGCAGTTGCGCGGGCGGTTGCCCTCGAGCGACGCCTGGAAATCGAACGCCGGCGTGTACGTCGCGTCGGCGGTGACCTCGGGCTCGGGCTCGACCTCTTCCACCAGCGATGCGTACCCCATGACGCCGTTCGCATCGAAGGTGACGATGTCGTTGGGGGTGGTGATGGACAGCAGCCCCTCGGCCGACAGCGACAGGTTCTCGACGGACAGGGGCTGGCCCCGCGTGCCCAGCGCGCGCAGCTGCGTCTGGTGGATGATGCCCCACGAGCCGTTGTCGTAGTACATGACCCCTCGCTGCGGCGCGCAGTAGTCCAGCGTCATGGTCTCGCCGACGAAGCGGCCGAGGCCGGGGATCGTCACCGAGCGCTCGCGCTCGGCCTGCTCGGGATAGGTCGCCTTCACGATGCGGACCTGGGTTCC
Source organism: uncultured bacterium (assembly GCA_903847545.1). Taxonomy (GTDB): domain Bacteria; phylum Krumholzibacteriota; class Krumholzibacteriia; order LZORAL124-64-63; family LZORAL124-64-63; genus CAINDZ01. Next base: position 1,422 of record CAINDZ010000317.1, read on the forward strand.
GTCGGCCAGCTTCGTCAGTTCCAGGACGCGCGTCTCGCCGCCCTCGGTGTATTGCGTCTCGGTCTTGTCGACGACGCGGCGCTGGAGCGCGGACAGTCCGAACCGGAACGGGCCCTCCTGCGGGACGTCGGCGCAGTCCGAATAGCTGCCCTCGCTCTTGCCGGCCCACAGTTCGTACACGCCGCAGTAGAGGTCGCCCGCGGGCACGTGGATGAGGACCATGTGGCCCAGCGGGTAGATCGCGCGACCGTCGGCGAGCGTCTCGGGCGGCGTCACCGGCCCGCGCGTGCCGTCATCCTGGATCTTCTGGTACGAGATGCCGTCTTCCTGCAGGAAGAAGCCGGGGCCCCAGGGCAGGTAGATCTTCAGGGTGCCGTCTTCCTGCCGCTGCGTGAGGAAGCCGGGGGGCGCCTTGCGCGGCGCCGTGTTGCCGGCCGGCTGCACCCACGTGCCGCGGCGCACCAGCGCCTCGCGCAGGTTTGCCGTCGGCGAGCCGCAGCGCCTGTCGCGGACGCGTTGCTGCGCGGCGCTCCACGCCGGGTAGATCTCGCCGTTCAGTGTCGCGTCGCGCTCGACGATGGTGGCCCAGTCCTGCATCGCCAGTTCGTCGTTGCCGCTGCGCGCCGCCAGTTCGGCGCGGAAACGGCGGTTCTCGATGAGGTCCTGCCAGGCGAGCATGCCGGTGGCCACGCGCAGCGCCCCGGCCGGGCGCCCGGCCGCCAGCAGGAACTCCGCCTTGGCGACCCACACCGCGCGGTTGCCGGGCATCGCGCGCTGGCAGGCGTTGAACGCGGCCAGCGCCTCGTCGACCGGCCCCGATTGCGCCAGCGCCTGGGCGTGCGCCAGGCCCGGGCCCTCGTCCGGCAGCAGGGTCTTCAGGCCCTCGGGATCCATGACCTGGAGTCTCGACAAGGCATGGGAGGCGAGGCTCACCTGCCGGCACCTGATGTACGACTGCCGGTAGTCCTTCAGCGCCAGGTCCTTCTTGCCCATCTCCTCGAGCAGCTTGCCGCGGGCGAACAGGACGTCGTGGTGCGGCTCGAGCTCGATGGCGCGATCCAGGTACGGGATCTGCTGCTTCGGCTTCAGTTCATTCTTGTGGTCGATCCACTCCTGGTACCACGCGCGCGCGGCGAACCACGTCCCGAAGGCGCGCGCCTCCTCGTAGCGCCCCTGCTGGAGCAGGTCCCACGGCGACGTGCGCCCCTCGCCGGAAGCCTTCTTGTAGGTGCCGTTGATGATCTGGTGGTTGAGTTCGCCCAGCTTCCATTGCGCCAGCCCGAGGTAGATCCACACGTTGGGGTCCTCGGGCACGGCGCCGTCCATCACCAGCTCGGCGCACTCCTCGCACACGCCGACGGCGTCGTGGGCCTCGTAGGCGGCGCGGCAGCCGGCCAGGTCGGCCCGGGCGGCCGGTGCGAACAGGAAGGCTGCGGCTGCGAGCAGGACCAGCACGGAGAGGCGCATCGGGAAGACCTCGGGGACGGGGAAATCATGTGGGCGGTGGCCGCCGGTCAATGCTGACGAAATTTGACCGCTATCATAGAGGATAGCAGCGGTCATGGCCAGCACAGCCCTTCCCCGGGCAGGCCGGCGGCGGTCGACAAACGTGCGGGGCCGTTGCATAGTCGACCCGATCACCGGCCGTGTCGTGACCAGGAGGGGATGCCATGCGCGCACCCGTGGCCGTCATGCTGCTGGCCGCAACCACCGCGCCGCTCGTGCTCGACACGCACGTCGTCAGGCGCGACAGCTCGGCGACCTCCTTCGAGGTGGCGCTGGGCGGCGCCGATTACGCGGACATCTCGCGCGGTTGCGAGGGCGGCATCATCGACAAGGATCGCCGCCACATCCGCGAGCGCGGCGTGTCCGTGACGCACGAGTTCACCGGCCCGCTGGTCCTGGGCTTCCGCGCGACGGAAGTCACCCGGACCCATTACGACGGGCTCGAGTCCCGGTACTGGCGCTACAACCCGCACGTCGCGCTCGAGAAGGACCACTTCGGCGCCGGCCTGGGCTGGTTCACGGACGACAGCGG
>CAINDZ010000318.1 GCA_903847545.1 uncultured bacterium
GCCGTCCACCGACCCGAAGTTGCCCTGCCCGTCGACCAGCGGGTAGCGCAGCGAGAAGTCCTGCGCCATGCGCACCAGCGTGTCGTACACCGAGGTGGTGCCGTGCGGGTGGTAGTTGCCGGTGGTGTCGCCCGTGATCTTCGCGGACTTTCTGTACGGCCGGCCCGGCTGCAGGTTCAGGTCGTTCATCGCCGTCAGCGTGCGGCGGTGCACCGGCTTCAGGCCGTCGCGCACGTCGGGCAGCGCGCGGCTGACGATGACGCTCATCGAGTACTCGATGTAGCTCGTGCGCATCTTGCCGACGATGCCGGCGTCGTTGATCGTCTCGCCGCGCGAGGGCATCGAGCCGGGGACGTGCGCGTTGTCCGGACCGTGGTCCGGGCCGCTGCCGTCGTTCACGTTCGCGTTGCCGTCGCCGGGGATCTGGTCGTCTGCCATGAGTTCCCTCTGCCGCTAGATGTCCAGGTCTGTTGGATGTCCAAGCAGCCTAAATGTCCAGGTCTTCCAGGCGCACCAGCGCCGCGTTCTCCTCGATGAACCGGCGCCGCGGCTCGACCTCGTCACCCATCAGGATGGTGAAGATGTGGTCGGCCTCGGCCGCGTCCTCGATCGTCACGCGCGTCATCGTGCGCGAGTCGGGGTTCATCGTCGTCTCCCACAGCTGCTCCGGGTTCATTTCGCCGAGACCCTTGTAGCGCTGCACGTACACGCCCTTGATGCCGCCCATCTCCTCGAGCAGGCGGTCCTTCGCGGCGTCCGAGTTCACGTAGATCTCGGTGTTGCCCTTCTTCAGGCGGTACAGCGGCGGCTCGGCGATGTACATGTGCCCGTTCTCGATGATCTCGCGGAAGTGCCGGAAGAACAGCGTCAGGATGAGCGTGCGGATGTGGCTGCCGTCCACGTCGGCATCGGTCATGATGATGATCTTGTGGTAGCGGAGCTTGCCCACCTCGAAGATGCCCGCGCCGATGCTGGTGCCGAGCGCCGTGATGATGGTCCGGATCTCGTCGTTGCCCAGCATCTTGTCCAGGCGGGCCTTCTCGACGTTCAGGATCTTGCCCTTCAGCGGCAGGATGGCCTGGAAGCGCCGGTCGCGGCCCTGCTTGGCCGAGCCGCCGGCGCTGTCGCCCTCGACCAGGTACAGCTCGCACTCGGCCGGGTCGCGGCTCGAGCAGTCGGCCAGCTTGCCGGGCAGCGCCGCCGAGTCGAGCGCCGACTTGCGCCTTGTGAGGTCGCGCGCCTTGCGCGCCGCCTCGCGGCCCTGCGCCGCGGTCAGGCACTTGCCGACGATCGCCTTCGCCTCGCGCGGGTGCTCGTCCAGGTACTGGCCCAGGTACGTGTTCACCAGCGCCTCGACCAGGCCCTTCACCTCGGTGTTGCCCAGCTTGGCCTTCGTCTGGCCCTCGAACTGCGGCTCGGGGATCTTCACCGAGATGATGGCCGTCAGGCCCTCGCGCACGTCGTCGCCCGTCAGCGCCTTGACGTCCTTCTTCAGGAAGCCCGCCGTGGTGGCATAGGCGTTCAGGGTGCGCGTCAGGCCGGCGCGGAAGCCGGACAAATGACTGCCGCCCTCGGGCGTGTTGATGTTGTTCGCGAAGGTGAACAGCACCTCGGCGTAGCCGTCGTTGTAGTCGAGCGCCACTTCCATCTGGATGCCGTCCTTCTCGCCGGAGAAGAACACGGGCTCGGGGCAGATGACGGTGCGGCCCTCGTTCAGCCACCGCACGTACTCGACGATGCCGCCCTCGAAGTGGAAGTGGTCGCGGCGCTGCCGCCCCTGGCGCTCGTCCTGCAGCGTGATGTTCACGCCGCGGTTGAGGAACGCCAGCTCGCGCAGGCGGCCGCGCAGCGTGTCGTAGTTGTAGACCAGGTCGGGGAAGATCTCGTGGTCGGGCTTGAACGTGACGATGGTGCCGGTCTGGTCGGCCGGGCAGTCGCCGGCGGTGAACAGCGGCTCGGACAGGATGCCGCGCTGGAAGCCGATGCCGTAGACGTGCCCGTCGCGGCGGATCTCGGCCTTCAGCCACTCGCTCAGCGCGTTCACGCAGCTGACGCCCACGCCGTGCAGGCCGCCCGAGACCTTGTAGCTGTCCTTGTCGAACTTGCCGCCGGCGTGCAGGCTGCTGAGCACCAGCTCGACCGCCGGCTTGCCTTCACCCTGGTGCATGTCGACGGGGATGCCGCGGCCGTTGTCCGTCACGCGGATGATGTCGCCCTCGGCGATCGTCACCTCGATGGTCGTGCAGTAGCCGGCCATCGCCTCGTCGATGGAGTTGTCGACGACCTCGTACACCAGGTGGTGCAGGCCCTTGACGCCGGTGTCGCCGATGTACATCGCCGGCCGCTTGCGCACGGCCTCGAGGCCCTTGAGGACCTGGATGCCGTCGGCGGTGTACTCCTTCGACCCGTTCGCCGTCCGCTGCGCCGCGCCGTTGTCACCGGCGGCGGCGGCGGCCGCCTCCATGCTTTCGTTTTCGCTCATCTGCCCTGTTCACGCTTCCTGCCGCGCGGTGTCGCCAGCGTGCGCGTCCCTGTCGGACGCAGCCCCTGCCGCCACTGCAACTGGCTCACGGTTCCCTCGCCGAACCTGGCGTTGAATTTCCCGACGATCTCCGGCGCCAGCATGGTCAGCTCCTGCCGCCACGCCCCGTGGTCGGCCTCGAGCACCAGCACGCCGTCGGCCAGGTCGACCGCGCGCACGTGCGCCGCGATCTCGGTCCCGACGATCTCGGCCCAATGCAGCAACGGCGCGCGCCCGGCGAGCCGCTCGTCGACGCCGGACGCGCGCAGCGCCGCCTCGAGGATGCGGGACACGGGCTGCAGGCCGTCTCTTCGGGTCGACATGTTGGTCGGTTCAGGCTCCGCGCCGGGACATGTGTTGTCGCGCCCATCGCCATCGCGTTCGCAAGCGACGCGTCACCCGTCGGCGGCGATCGCGTCCCCCTCGACCGCCGCGAAGCGGCCGCCGTCCACGCGCCACGCGCGCATCCCCCCCGGCCGCCAGCCCGCGATGTCGTCGGGCCGCGCCGAGGCGATGAACACCTGGTGGTCGCGCGACGACATCTCCTGCAGTCGCCGGGTGCGCTCCCGGTCGAGCTCGCTGAAGATGTCGTCGAAGAACAGCACCGGCCGCATCCGGCGCTGGCCGAACAGCAC
>CAINDZ010000319.1 GCA_903847545.1 uncultured bacterium
GGCGGCTGCTGGACGCGCGCACGGCGCTGCGCCGCGGCGACGCGCAGGCGGCCTGGGAAGCATGCGTGGCGCTGCAGAACGCCGGCTGGCTGACCGAGCCGCTGGTGCAGTTGCAGACCGCCGCGGCGCTCGCGCTCGGCGGCGGCCTCGCCGCCGGCTGGACGCCGCCGCTGGTGGCGCCGCTGGCGGGCCTGGCCTCGCGCATCGCCTGGCTGCACGCCGAGGGCCGCGGCCAGGAGGCCGAGGACCAGGCGCAGTCGGTGGCGACGCTGCATCCGGAGATCGAGGCGGGGTGGTGGCTGTCGGTGAGGTTCTGGCTGGCGCCGATCCGCGCCTGGGTGTCGTGACTGGGTGTCCTGACCAGGGCCGGCGCCCGGCCGGCCCTCGCTCCTGCGGATAGACCCTACGAACGACCCGGCGTGCGCGCGGCCAGCAGGCGGCGCACCTCGTCGGTCAGCGCGTCCAGGTCGTACGGCTTGCTCATGTAGGCATCGGCCTGGTACTGGTAGCCGCGCACCTTGTTGCGCTCGTCCTCGCTCGCGGTCAGGATCAGGATGGGCATGTCGACCAGGTCCATCAGGCTGCGCACGCGCTTGAGGAAGCCGAACCCGTCGAGCACCGGCATCATCAGGTCCAGGATGACGCAATCGGGCGCCGAGGCCTGCACCGACTGGAAACCCTCCAGCCCGTTGACCGCCTCGCGCACGACGAAGTCCTGGCAGGTCAGCTGCATGCGCAGGATCGTCCTGAGGTCGGGATCGTCCTCGACGACGAGGATTACCGGTTTCGCGCTCTCGTTCATGGCGATATCTTCCCCTGTGCGTTTCCTGCCCGCAGGCCGGCCTTGGGAACCATGACCCCGCAGGGATGGTTCTGGTCGGGTTATCGACCGCAGGCCCGCTGCCTTGACCGATCAATCCCAGCCGTCCCAGGGGTCCGAATTGTTGATGGATAGCATTTTCAGTGCCGTGTGCCACCACCGGCGGGCTGTTTCGTCGGCCGTCCTGGCGATGTGCGTGACCGCCCTGTTCGCGACCGGCGCCTCGGCGCAGGCCGCAGCAAAGGGTTCCACCGCCGCCAAGACGCTGGCCCCCAAGACCCCGGCCGCCACCACCCCGGCCCCCAAGTCCACCGCCGAGCCCTGCGTCCGCGGCCGCGACCTCTACCGCCAGGGCAAGCCCGAGGCCGCCCGCACCGCCCTGCTCGAGTGCCTGACCGCCGAGGGCGACAAGGTCGAGATCCTGATCCCGCTGGCTGTCATCGCCCTGCAGGCGAACGACCCGGCGCAGGCCCTGCGCTTCGCCGACCGGGCCGTCGCCGTGGCGCCCGAGGACGCCGAGGCCCTGTACTGGGACGGCCGCGCCCTGATGGCCGGCGGCAACGCCACCGATGCGCGCGCCCGCTGGGAAACCGGCCTGCAGCTGGACACCGGCCACATGGGCATCCTCGAGGGCCTGGCCCGCCTGTCCCTGTCGCAGGGCGACCCGACGCACGCCTACCAGTTCCTGATGCAGATGCGCCAGCGGGGGATGGACCAGCCCTGGCTGCACCGCCTGCTGGCGGACATCGCGGCCGAGCGCGCCCTGTGGGGCCCGGCGTTGGCCCACCTGCAGGACGCCCTGACGCTCGAGCCGGGCGAGGCGGCCGACTGGCTGACCGCCGCCGAGCTGTCGATCCTGGCGGGGAAGAAGACCCAGGCCGTCGAGTTCTGCCGGCACGCCGTCAGCCTGAACCACGACGCCGCCAGCCTGGGCGGCCTCGGGCAGGCGTTCTTCTCGGCGGGCGAGGTGGACTCGGCTCTGGTGTACCTGCGCCGGGCGGTCGCGGTCGGCGGCGCCGACCCGCGCGTCCGGTTCAACCTGGCCAACGTGCTCGAGGTCTCGGGGCTGTCCGAGGAGGCCGGCGAGCAGTTCCAAAAGTTCCTCAAGGAAAAGCCGAAAGACCCTGTCGGGCACTTCAATTACGCGATCCATCTCCAGAAGCTGGGCCAGCTCGAGGCCGCCCTGGCCGAGACCGACCTGGCGATCGGCCTGGACCCGTCGATGTCCACGGCGGATGTCGTGCGGGTGCAGATCCTGGAGGACCTCGGGCGCTGGGACGCCGCCGTCGACGGGATCGCCCGGCTCAAGGCGAAGGATCCCCGCAACCGGTCCGAGCTCGAGGCGTGGGAGCAGAAGATCCGCGCCCGGCAGGGGGCGGCCCA
>CAINDZ010000320.1 GCA_903847545.1 uncultured bacterium
GGCCGATGCCCATCACCTCGCCGGTGCTCTTCATCTCGGGGCCCAGCAGGTGGTCCGTCAGCGGGAAGCGGCGGAACGGGAAGACCGGGCCCTTGACGAAGGTGCGGCCGGCGGGCACCGGCGCCTCGGACATCGCGAAGCCCTGTTCGGCCAGCGTGCGGCCCAGCATGCAGCGCGTGGCGATGGCGGCCAGCGGCACGCCGGTGGCCTTCTCCAGGAACGGCACCGTGCGCGAGGCGCGCGGGTTGATCTCGATGACGTGGATGACGCCCTGGTGGCTGGCGAACTGGATGTTCAGCAGGCCGACCACGCCCAGCGAGCGGGCCAGGCGGCGCGTGAACACCTGCATCAGCGCGATCTCCGAGGCGTTCGTCTTGTAGGGCGGCAGCACGGCGAAGCTGTCGCCGCTGTGGATGCCGCACTCCTCGATGTGCTGCATGATGCCGCCGATCAGCACGTCGCGGCCGTCGCACACGGCGTCGACGTCGAACTCGACGGCGTCCTCCAGGAACTGGTCGATGAGCACCGGGTGCTCGCCGCTGACGACGGCGGCCTCCTGGAACCACTCGCGCAGTTGCGGCTCGTCGTACACCACGCGCATGGCGCGGCCGCCCAGCACGTAGCTCGGGCGCACCATCACCGGGTAGCCGATGCCGGCGGCCACGGCGCAGGCGGCCTCGATGTCGCGCGCGTGGCCGGGCTTCGGCGAGGGGATGTCCAGGTCGGCCAGCAGGCGGCCGCAGCGCGCGCGGTCCTCGGCGCGGTCGATGGCCTCCAGGCCGGTGCCCAGCAGCGTGACGCCGGCCTCGTGCAGCGAGCGCGCCAGGTTCAGCGGCGTCTGCCCGCCCAGAGTGACGATGACGCCCTCGGGCTGCTCCACCTCGATGATGTGCATCACTTCCTCGAACCGCAGCGGCTCGAAGTAGAGGCGGTCCGACAGGTCGTAGTCGGTGCTGACGGTCTCGGGGTTGCAGTTGACCAGGATGGCCTCGATGCCCTCGGCCCGCAGCGTCTGCACGGCGTGGCAGCAGCAGGTGTCGAACTCGATGCCCTGGCCGATGCGGTTGGGGCCGCTGCCCAGCACGACCACCTTGCGGCGCGCGGTGGGACGGCTTTCGCAGGGGCCGTCCTCCCACGTGGAGTACAGGTACGGCGTGGCCGAGGGGAACTCGGCGGCGCAGGTGTCCACGCGCCGGAACACCGGGCGCAGGCCCTGCGCCTGGCGTGCGGCCAGCACCAGCGAGGCGCGCAGCGCGATCGTCGCCGTCTCGTCGGCGGCCTGCGCCTGCCCGCGGTCCCACTGCAGCAGGCGCGCGATGCGCCGGTCGCTGAAGCCCTCGCGCTTGGCCTCGCGCAGCAGGTCGGGCGGCAGCTCGGACAGCGTGTAGCTGCGCAGCCGGCCCTCGACCTCCATCAGGCGCGCCAGGTTGTCCAGGAACCAGGGGTCGATGCCCGTCAGGCGGTGCAGCTGCTCGGGCTCCAGGCCGCGACGCATCGCCTCGTGCAGGTCGGCCAGGCGGCCCTGGCGCGGGCGCGTCAGGTCGCGCGCCAGCTCGTCGTGCGTGCGGCCGCTGGCGCGGCTTTCCCAGCCGTCCAGGCCCAGTTCCAGCGAGCGCAGCGCCTTCTGGAACGCCTCGCGGAAGGTGCGGCCGATGGCCATGACCTCGCCCACCGACTGCATCGTCGTGCCCAGGCGGTCGGGCGTGCCGGGGAACTTCTCGAAGGCCCAGCGCGGCACCTTGACCACCGTGTAGTCCAGCGTCGGCTCGAAGCAGGCGCTGCTGGTGCCGGTGATCTCGTTCGGCAGCTCGGGCAGCGTGTAGCCCACGGCCAGCAGCGCCGCC
>CAINDZ010000321.1 GCA_903847545.1 uncultured bacterium
CGGGCCGCCAGCCGCTTCGGGCGGCAGGTCACCGAATTCGCTTGTATCTATACGAGCAGGGTGTCTAATTTTCTCGGCTATCCCGCCGACAAGTTCTTCTCGCGGCCCCTCGAAGTGCTTCCGCACGAACGCTGGGCCTTGCCGGAATCCTGACCGGCCATCCGGTCGCCGCCCGAGGAGTCACGCATGCTGGGTCCCAAGACCGTGCTGGTGGTAGGCACCGGCACCATCGGCGAGCCGCTGCTGGGCCTGCTCTGCAATTTCAAGGCGCAGCTGGGCATCGACGAGGTGCTCTTCCACAAGCGCACGCCGCTGCTCTCGGACCGCTCGAAGGTCCAGGACCTGATCCGCCGCGGCGCCCGCCTGGTCACCGACAAGGACCGCGTCGACGGCTTCGCCAAGATGGGCCTGCCGGTCGAGATCACGACCGACGAGGCGCTCGAGGCCGCCCGCGTCGTGGTCGACTGCACGCCCAGCGGCAACGCCATGAAGGAGCGCTGGTACCAGCAGTACGAGCAGAGCACCGACGTCTTCATCGCGCAGGGGTCGGAGTTCGGGTTCGGCAAGCCGTACGCGCGCGGCATCAACGACGACACGCTGAAGGTGGGGCGCGACAAGTACCTGCAGGTGGTCAGCTGCAACACGCACAACATGTCGGTGCTGATCAAGACGTTCGGCCTGGCCGACGTCGGGCCCGAGAACCTGGTCGAGGGGCGCTTCATCTGCATGCGGCGCGCCAACGACATCAGCCAGGACGCCGGCTTCGTCGCCAGCCCGCAGGTGGGCGCGCACAAGGACCAGCGGTTCGGCACGCACCACGCGCGGGACGCCTGGTACCTGTACCAGACGATGGGCTCGGCCTACGACCTGAACCTGTTCAGCAGCGCCATGAAGCTGAACAGCCAGCTGATGCACATCATCCAGTACAGCCTGAAGGTGCGCACGCCGGTCACGCGCGACGAGCTGATCGCCCGGCTCGAGGCCGACGACCGCATCGCGCTGACGTACAAGACGACGGCCAACAGCGTGTTCTCGTTCGGCCGCGACCACGGGTTCTGCGGGCGCATCCTGAACCAGTCGGTCATCCCGGTCGACACGCTGCACGTGTCGTCGGACGGCACGCAGATCACCGGCTACGCCTTCACGCCGCAGGACGGCAACAGCCTGCTCAGTTCGGTGGCGGCGGTGGTGTGGGGGTTGTACCCGGAGACGTACGACCGCATCGTGCAGTGCCTGAAGCCCTACTTCTTCCAGGAAGTCTGATCCCCGCCCGTCCGGCCTGCCGCGGCCGGCGTCCTGCTCAGGACGCCGGCGCGGCCGGGCCCAGTTCCCTGCGCAACGCAGCCGCCTGGGCCACGATCGGCAGGTCGGGGTCCGCCTTGGCCAGCGCGGCCTCCAGCGCCGCCAGCGCGGCCTGCGCCGCGTCGCGCTCGCCCAGGGCGCGGTGGCACCGGGCCTTCAGCAGCAGCGCATCGGTCTGGCGCGGGTTGATCGCCAGCATCGTGTCGAGCTCGGCCAGGGCCTCGCGGTGCCGGCCGCCGCCGGCGAGCGCGGCCGCCAGGCGGTAGCGCAGGTAGAACAGCTCGTGCTGCGGAGCCCCGGGCGCCAGGATCCGCATGGCCGAGCCCCACGCCGCCGCCGCGCGCGCGTGGTCGAGGGCGAGGTCCGCCGCGATGCCCTCGAACTGCCGGGCGGTGCTCTCGACGCCCTGGCGGGCCTTCTCGAAGCGGGCGTAGGCGTCGTCGCCGCGCATGGCCGCCATGGCCGAGTCGATGACCGCCTGCCCCTCGGGGATCCGCCCCAGGTACGCCAGCCGAACGGCACGGTAGATCGGCGTCGCCTCGGCCTCGGGATAGCGGTCGACGAAGCGCGCCGTGGCCTGCGCCAGTTCGGCCTGCAGGCCGGCGCGCAGGTAGGTCGAGATGATCTCCCGGTCGACGCGCACCTCCAGCTCCGAGCCGGCCACCTGGCTGCGCAGCTTCTCGAGGATGTCCATGCCCCGCTTCAGCTCGCCGCGCGCCAGGTAGACCTTCCCCAGGTTGATCAGCGAGTGGTAGAAGTCGTTCTGCATCGCCACCGAGGCGCGGAACTCGGCCTCGGCCTCCTCGTAGCGGCCGAGCGCCATGTAGACCTCGCCCAGCGAGTCGTGGGGGTTGGCCAGGTCCGGCGCCAGGAATGCGTACTTCTGCATGTACTCGATGGCCTGGTCGTAGTTGCCGCGATTGAGCTCCATGTAGCCGAGCTGGTTGTAGCTGTTGGCGTAGTTGGGATCCTTCTCGAGGATGCGCAGCCAGGCCTTCTCGACCTGCTCCTGGTCCTGCGCCTGCTCGGCGCGCTCGGCGGCGGCCACCAGCATGTAGATGTTCTCGGGGTCGGTGACCTGCAGCGCGTTGTAGACGGAGTCGCGCATGGCGAAGAACCGCGAGTTGCCGACCGAGCCCAGGCGCAGCTGGGCCAGCAGCCGCCGGTGGTCGTTCTTCAGCGCTGCGGTCAGGCTGTCGGCCCGCGCCAGCTCGCGCTTCAGGTTCTGGCGCTCGCCCAGCTGCGCGTAGGCCAGCGTGCGCGAGATGGCGGCCTCGGCCAGCGCGGGATCGGCCTCGAGGGCCAGGCCCAGCTTCTGCACCGCCTGGCGCAGGCGGAAGGCGTGCAGGTCGGCCGTGCCCTCGTCGCTCAGCCGCGTCGCCTCGGGATTGCGCGACACGGCATCGGTCCCGTGCGAACCGGCGACGAAGACGCCGACGCCGATCAGGGCGGCGGCAGCCACCAGCGCGATGATGATCCACTTCAAGACATTGCCTCCGCGGTCGTGACCTTCAGGCCGATCATCGTGATGTCGTCGTCGGCGTCGTCGCGCCCGCTGAAGCGGCGCAAGTCGCCGGTGATGGTGGCGAAGATGTCCGCCAGGGCGCGCTCGCGCTCGCTGTACAGCAGGTCGCCCAGCCGGATCTCGCCGAAATCCTCGTCGCCGTCGGGACCCTTGGTCTCGGTGACGCCGTCGGTGTACATGAACAGGAGGTCGCCGTCGGCGAGCGTGGTGCGGCCCTCGTCGTAGGTGCCGAAGTCGAAGGCGCCCAGCGGCAGGCCGCCTTCGTCCAGCAGTTCGCGCCTGCCGTCGGCCCGCATGATCAGGGGAGGGTTGTGCCCGCCCGAGCTGTACACCAGCTGCCGCGTGCGCGGGTCGTACATCGCCAGGAACAGCGTCGCGAAGTGCTGCGGGTCGGTGCTGGCGTGGATCTGCCGGTTGATGCGCTCGAGCAGCAGGCCGGGCGAGTCGCACATGTCGCACTGCGCCCGCAGGGCCGCCTGCAGGTTCGACGCCAGGATGGAGGCGGGCACGCCCTTGCCGCTGACGTCGGCGATGACGATGGCCAGCCGGCCGTCCTCGCGCTCGATGACGTCGTAGTAGTCGCCCGAGACCTGCTTGCTCGAGATGTTGACCGCGTCGATCTCCAGGCCCTGCGCCTGCGGCAGGCGACGCGGCAGCAGGCGCGACTGGATCTGCCGCGCCATCGCCATCTCTTCCTCGAGCTTCTGCTTGGCGGCTTCCTCGGCGTACAGGCGCGTGTTCTCGATCTGCAGCGCGGCCTGGCCGGCGACGATCGCCAGCAGGCGCAGCTCGTGCAGCTGGTACTCGCCGTCGCCGGGGCGGCTCGGCAGGGCGAGGACGCCGACCAGCCTGCCCTGCAGCACCATGGGTATCAGCAGCTGGATGCCGGCCTCGGCCAGCGCCTGCTGTTCGAGCAGGCGCTGCTGCAGTTCGACCTGCTCGCGCGTGATGGCCTGCCGGCCGATGGCCTGCGCGGCGCCTGGCGCCTCGGTCCACAGCGGTTCGCCGCGCTGCACCAGCTGCGGCGCCACGCCCGCCAGGGAGAGCTTCTCGGGGTAGCGCGCGCGCGGCGGGGTCGGGGCGCCGTCCCCGTCGGGCCGGGCAGACGGCAGCAGGCGCTGGCGGGTCAGCGAGGCCAGCGCGTACGTCGCGCCGCCGCCGCCAGGCGGCGCCAGGTAGACGGCCAGGCTGGGCAGGTCCAGCACGGCCTGCAGGCGCGCCCCGACCCACCGCAGCATCGTCTCGCGCTGGATCAGCCGCGGGATCTCCTTGCTGAACTCCTCGATCAGCAGCGCCAGGTTGTCGCGCGAGCTGAAGAACCGCGCGTCCAGTCCCCGCTGCAGGTGCCGGCGCACCGGCCACAGCCCCGCCGCCACCGCCAGCGCGGTGCCGGCGGCCGCCAACGGCCCGGCGCCCGGCAGCACCGTCAGGGCCTTGCCGCCCAGCCACCAGGCGCCGCCCAGGAAGCCGCCCCAGACCAGCGCCGTCAGCAGCCCGTAGGCCAGGTTGCGCTTGAGCAGCACGTCGATCTGCAGCACCTGGTAGCGCGCCACGCAGTAGCCGAACGAGATGGGGATGGCCGCCAGGGGCAGGGCGCCCAGGCGCGTCAGCCCGGTGCGGAACGACAGTTCCTCCATCCCGATCTTGAAGACCAGGAAGGGGATGACCGCGCCCAGCGTGCCCACCGTCAGGATGCGTACGCGGCGGCGCATCAGCGGGTCGCGATAGCTGAAGTAGCCGTGCACCAGCGCCGCCAGGCCGGCCACGTAGAACATGCCCAGCACGATCCAGCTGCCGGCGTGGATGCGGGCCCCGTGCGAGCCGAGGAACTGGTCCAGCGAGAAGCGCAGGTAGAACACCCACGGCAGCACGTAGAGCAGGGGCGCCAGGAACGGGTGCCGCGTCAGCACCAGCTTCTTGGTGGGAAACACCATGAAGAAGTTGAGGAACACCGCCGGCAGCATGAAGCGCGCGAACGCGCCGAGGTTCTGCGTGATGAGGGCGCCCAGGAAGTACGATGCGGCCTGCAGGTTCGTCATGAAGTACAATGCGAACAGCAGGCACAGGCCGTAGAACAGCGCGGCCGGGCGGTCGTCGTGGCTGCGCAGGTACACGGCGAAGCCGATGACGAGGTAGATGGCCGCCAGGATGACGTTGACGGCGTAGTCCTGCAGGTCGACGCGCGTCGAGGTCAAAGGTACGCTGACGGTGACCTGCTCGTCGCCGCGCCGGACCAGGTAGTTGATGGACTCGCCCGGCTCGTGGCGGCGCAATTCGCGCGCGGCGCTCTGGGGCGAGTCGACGATGGAGCGGCCGAGGCCGACGATGATGTCGCCCTGCTGCAGGGGTGTCTGCGGCCCGAGCGGGCGGTCGACGACGTCGAGCACCTCGAGCTGGGGGCGGCCGAGCAGCCAGACGGTGCCGTCGCTCGGGCGCGTGCGGGTGGCGTCCCAGCCGCTGAACACGAGCGCCGCCACCGTCAGCACGCCGAGGGCCAGGTGGGCCTGCCGCGAAAGCAGCAGCCCGACGAGGCCGGACAGGGCGTTGGGCTGCTGCCTGACGGGCGGCATGGCGCTCCGGGGTTCGCGGTTCCGGTTCACGGCGGCCGCGGCGATGGGGCCGGCTCAGGCCGGCAGTATATCGCGGATGCCGCCCTGCGGCACCCGCCAAGCGGGCGGGTTACCCGCCGCATTGACAAGGTATTCGGCCGCGCGGGCGGCCGGCGACACCTATAGACGCTCGGCATCCCCGGAGGGTTGCATGACACAGTCGGCAGTGCGCACGAAGGCCGTTACCTGGGACCCGGCGGTCCTGCCGGGCCCCGCCCGGGCCGGGCGCGGCCGCACGGCGGTCACGGCCTCCGTCCAGGCGGTGGGCAGGGACCTGCTGGTGACGATCAGCGGGGGACAGGCGCACGTGGGGGCCACGGCCGTGGTGGCCCCGGCCGGCGGCCGCCGCCGGGGGTTCGGCCGCCTGGCCGTGGTGCCCCCGCACAAGGAGGGCCCGCTGGCCGAGGCCGGCGCGGTGCGGATCGCCGCCGCCGCCGGGTGCACATGCGTGTGCGTGGCCGGCATCCACCAGGACGCGGCCACGCACGAGGAGATCAAGGCGATCGTCGCCAACGCGCTGGCGGCGGTCGACCGGCTGGCCGACGCCCTGGCGCGCGTGCCCGACGATCAGAGGTACTGCAGGGCCAGCGTCCCGAAGCCCAGGACGCCGTAGGACAGCCACGCCGGGTGCTCGCTGCCGAGCTCCTCGCGGCACCGCTGCGAGGCGCGCCACGCCGCAGCGCCCGCGCACCAGCCGCGTCCCATGCCCTCGTACAGGTGTCCGGCATAGATGCGCGCCGGGCGGCTGAACAGCGGCACCAGCGGGCCGACGAACGTCGACGCCCCGGCCAGCATGAAGCGGGCGCCCAGTTCCGGCACCGCGCACCAGCTGTTGGAAACCACCAGCGGCGGCAGCTGTCCGCGTTGCCCCAGCGTCTCGGGCGCCACCGGGCCGTCGTCCAGCAGCCAGGCCGAGGCGCCGACGGTCGCCGAGCGCTCGGCGGGGCCGCCGTCGCCCTGGCCGAAGCCGGCCTCGATGCGCGCGGCCTGGCGGTCGTGGCTCGCGCACACGTCGTCCAGCAGCGACGTCACCGGGTCCACGCCCAGGATCTCGCCCTCGCAGCCCAGCGCGTCGGCGATGCTCTCGTCGTCGGGGAACGACGTCTCCTCGATCAGGCGGTTCATCCAGTACTCGCCGAGGGAGTCGTCGTGGCGCGCCGGCGTGCTGACCGGGCCCGCGAAGTGGAGGACCTGGTAGGCGACGTTCTGGTCGCACAGCAGGCGCGGCGTGATGGCGTCGCCGGGCATCTCGAGCCGGGCCAGGGGACGCCCCGCGACGCCGGACTCCAGGGCCAGGCCGATGGCCTCGGCCTCGCGGAAGATCAGGCGCCGCATCTTCGGGTCGGTGTGGCCGGGGATGAA